>NZ_JAJBUX010000041.1 GCF_020860125.1 Cloacibacillus sp.
CTCCGCCACCGCGGAGATAATTACCGCGTTGCTTTCGGCCTACGGCAAAGGCATCACCGAGGGGGAGGCCTCTGCGCTCTACACGGCGCTGGTGACCGATAACGGCAACTTTCGTTACAACTCGACCTCGGTGGAGAGCCACGGCTGCGCGCAGCTCCTGCTCGAAGCTGGGGCGAAGCCGACGGAGATCGACGACCGCATCAACGAAAATATGACTGATAAAATTTTGCATCTCTGGGGGCTTGCCTTTTCTCGCACCGAGCTCTTTGCCGGCGGTAAATGCGCCCTATTCTGGCTCCGCGGCTTTGAGATCGACGGTGCGGATGCCGACTCCAACGCTCTTGACGGCCTCATCAACATGCTGATGCGTATCAAAGGCGTAAAGGTGGCGCTCTTCCTCGCGGAGAAAAACGGCAATAATAAGCTCAGCGTGAGAAGCCGCGCCCCCTACAGCGCGCGCGGTCTTGCCGCCTGCTTTGGCGGCGGCGGACATTTGAACGCCGCTGGCGCTAAAATTTCCGGCGATTTTGAGGATACACTCGCGTCGGTAAAAAAAGAGGCTGAAAAGTATGTTGCTTTCGGGAATACTTCCGCTCAATAAACCGGCGGGACTCAGAAGCACCTACTGTGTGCAGAGGGTGCGCGGTATCCTTGGTAAAAAGATAAAGACGGGACACGGCGGTACTCTCGATTCCACCGCCTCCGGCCTCCTGCTCGTGCTTGTGGGACAGGCGACGCGCCTCTCGAACTTTGTCATGGAGCTGCCCAAACGCTACGAGGCGGAGATCGCCTTCGGCGCCGCCACCTCGACCGACGACATGAGCGGCGAGGTGACGGCGCGCGCGCCGTGGAGGCATATTACCGACGAGCTTATAGATTCGGCGCTATGTGGCTTTATGGGCTGGCGCATGCAGTCTCCGCCAGCGGTCTCCGCCGTCCACATCGACGGTGAACGTGCCCACGCTCTGGCGCGCGGCGGCAGGGCGGTCATACCCGAGGCCAAGCCTGTCTGTTTTACGAAAATATCTCGCCTCTCCCCATTGGACGATAATGGCAGGGTGAAGTTACGCGTCGACTGCAGGAAGGGGACCTACGTCCGCAGCTTTGCCCGCGACCTCGGCGAACGCCTTGGCTCGCTGGCCCATATCATCAGCCTCGTGAGGGTATCGAGCGGCCCCTTTTCCATTGAAAGGGCTAAAGAGGCGGAAGTGCTTTTTGAAATGTCCCGAGAAGAGCTTGCCGCGGAGCTGATCCCCGCCGCCAGCCTCTGTGAACTCTTTCCCGGTTACGAGGCGGACGGCGATTCCTTTGAGCGGCTGAGCCATGGACAAAAGATAACGCTCGCGGGATTGAAACGCCGCCCGCTCATACAGACCGCGCCGCTTGCCGGCAGGCTGGTCGTCGCCTCGGAGAAAATATTCTCCATCTGCGCGGTCTCCCCCTGCGGGGTGACCTTTGAGCTGGCGCCGGAGGTCAACATAATAATCCAGGGAGGCGGCGCAGAATGATATACGCGCTTGGAGCCTTCGACGGCTTTCACCTCGGACACCGCCGGCTTCTTGAAATGGCGAAGCGGGAATCCGCGCAAAGAGATACCGGCTGGGGGGTAATCACCTTTGAGGGGCATCCGCGGATGCTTCTTAACCGCGACAACTTCAAACTGCTCTTTACGCCGCCAGAGCGGGATCTGATCGCCCGCTACCTCGGCATACCGCGCATTGAGAAGATACACTTCACGCATGAATTCGCGGCGCTTGAGCCGCGTGAATTTGTGGACTACATCGCGGAAAAATACAACGTTGATGGCCTTGTCATCGGCGAGAACTTTCGCTTTGGCAGAGGGCGCTCCGGCACTCCCGCCGTGCTTGCCGAACTTGCGCGGGAACGCGGCTGGTCGCTAGACGTCATACCATCCTACAAGGTCGAGGGGCGGGTGGTGAGCAGCACCGCGACGAGAGAGGCCGTCCTGGCCGGCGAAATGACGCTGGCCTCCGAGCTCCTGGGCTATCCCTTCATTATCAGCGGCAGGGTGGTGCAGGGTGAGGCGCGGGGGCGGCTGCTCGGATACCGCACCGCGAATATCTCCGTCAAAGAGGGCAAGATATATCCTCCGCACGGTGTCTACGCGGCAATCTCATATATAGAGGGGGAGTGGCGCGGCGTCGCGCTCAACATAGGCAGCAACCCGACCTTTGACGACGTGCGCCGCGCGCCGCGCTGCGAGGCGCACGTGATAGACTTTCACTACGGTCTCTACGACAGTCTGATGAGGCTCTTTATCATCGGACGCATCCGCGGCGAGAAAAAGTTTGCCTGTGCGGAAGAGCTTGTCGGACAGATCGGCGCCGATGTGGAGGCCTGCTCGGCCCGCTGTGAGAGATACATCGCGGAAAAGGACGCCGAACTCGGTAATTTTGCTTCGGTTCTTTGACAGTATCGGGGCGCTAGCGTATCATAACTAAGTTATAAACAAAGTGTATTATTTTTGAGGAGGAAGATTTCCCTTGCTGAGAACTATGCGGAACTATACCAAAGTAATAATGATAATAGTGATACTATTCTTCGTGGCCTCATGCTTCGCGGGGTACGGGCTCTATACCCGCGGCAACAGGGGCGGCGGAGACGGGATGCACGATTATCCCGTGGCGGAGGTCAACGGCCGGAATGTTATGCGTTCCGAGCTTGAAAAGGGCGCGGCGCAGATCTCCGAGCAGTACGGCAACAATGTCAGCTCGGCGGACATCCCCCAGATCAGAAGGGCCGCTCTTGACGGCATTATCATTCAGGGCGAGCTGCAGAAGGAGATCTCCAACAGAAAGATAGACGTTCCCAACGACGAGATAAACGCGGCATACACCAGGGCGATGGACAGCTATCCCACGCGCGAGGAATTTATGGAATTCATCAAGCGCAGCGGGCTCACAGAAAAACAGATAAAAGAGGATATCAAAAAGCAGCTCCAGATGCAGAAGCTCATGGAGTCGCTCGAAAAAGATGTCGCGGTGGACGACAAGGAGGTTCGCGCCTTCTACGACACGGCGAAGAATTTCCTCTATAAGCAGCCCGCGGGCGTGATGGTCAACATCGCCACCTTCAAGGACAAGGCGGCTGCCGAAGCGGCGCAGAAGGCCATCGCCGGCGGCGCGAAGTGGGATGCCGAGATAGAGAAATACAAAAACGACATCGAGATGGCGACCTCCTATGACAAGCCGACGATCATAACCGACCAGATGCTGCAGCAGAAAGAACTCGCCGTCCTCAAGGATTACCCGATGAATAAGGTAACGCCAGTTGAGAGCGCGGGAGAGAGCCACAGCTACATCGCCATCAAGCGCAGCAAGTCAGCCGAGCGAGTGCTTCCCTTCGACGAAGTGAGCGGCGACGTTACGGCGGTGATCAAAAACCAGAAGATGCAGCAGGCGCAGCAGAAATTCTACGGAGAGCTGCTCTCCCGCGCGAATGTGAAGGTGCTGGACGCCTCCATATTCCCCGAGGAAAAGAAGCCCGAGGCGGCCTCCGCCGACCAGACGGCGCCCGCGGCCTCCGAGGATAAGAAAGACTGACGCGAAAGCGGCAAACGGACAAAAGATAAACATACTGAAATGGCCGGAGATGACTCCGGCCATTTTTGTATGCTTCGCTGGGTGATTTGGCCTTTCCGGCGCGTACGCGCCGCTATATATTTTAAGTATGAACCGCTGCGTGGTGGGCGGAACTATATTCGTGCCCACCATAAAACAGATAAAATATAAAACAGAGGTGTAATTGCCATGATAACGAAAAAACTTATTGATTTACGGGGAAAGGCAGCCGTGGTCACGGGAGCGGCCGTGGGGATCGGAAAGGCCTCCGCGATGATGCTGGCGCGCTCCGGGGCCGCCGTCGCGCTGCTGGACAGAAATTATGACGCGGCGGCGCTCTCCGCCTCTGAGATCGCCTCGGAGTGCGGCGTACAGACGAAGGCCTACCGCTGCGACGTCCTCGCCGAGCTGGACAGCGAGGCGGTAATTGAAGAGGCGGCGAGGGATTTTGGCGCGATAAACATCCTTGTCAACAACGCGGGCGGCGGCGGAGGCGGCAGGGAAGTATTCGACGGACTTACGGACGATTACGTCAATAAAATATTCGGGCTCAACGTCTACAGCATATTCAGATTTTCACGCCTTTGCCTCCCCCATATGGAGCGCGCCGGGTACGGTTCCATTGTAAACATCAGCTCGATGGCGAGCGTCATGAGCAGCGTGAATATATCCGTCTACAGCGCCTCAAAGGCTGCCGTCAACGCGCTGACGCGCCAGATGGCGATCGACGTCGCCCCGGTCCGCGTGAACGCCGTCGCCCCCGGCGCGGTAAAGACCGAGGCTCTGGCTTCGGTGCTCACGGAAGAGATGGAACGTAAGATGCTGGCCTCGACGCCGCTGCACCGGCTTGGCACGCCCGAGGATATCGCCTCGGCGGTGCTGTTTTTCGCCTCTCCGATGTCTTCCTGGGTATCGGGGCAGACCCTGATCGTCTCCGGCGGCGGCGCGCAGGTACTGGAATGAGCATTACGGCGAAATAAAAACTATTTTATTATCGTACCCTTGTCAGATTTCACGCTCTTATATACACTGGGCTTAAACAATCTTGGTAAAGGGCTGATTTGGTTATGGACATTGAAAACGTGCTGCGCCGCTTTGAGAAGCTGCTCGCGCGGGGCCGCGTGGGCGAAGCCGGGCAGTATCTGGAAGAGACGGCAGCCGTTAGCGAAAGAGGCGGCGACGGCCTCGCGGAGGCCTCATGCCGTAACGAACTGACGGGTTTTTGGCGCGTCTGCGGCCAAAGAGAAAAAAGTTACGCCTCCGCGGAAAGAGCCTTAGCCCTGCTTTCAGAGAATGGCCTTGCCGGAAGCATCGACTACGCGACGGCTCTGCTGAACTACGCCACCGCTAAATCCGCCTTCGGCGAGAGCGCGGAGGCGCTGCCGCTTTACAGGCGGGTGGAGGAGTGTTACCGGGAGCTGCTGCCGGCCTCCGACTACCGCCGCGCGAGCCTATACAACAATATGGTGCAGGCTCTGCTGCGGGACGGGAATACGAAGGAGGCGGCGGAATATTTTGAAAAATCCCTGCGTCTGCTGGCGGAGATGACAGATGTCGATTCCGAGAGGGCGACCTGCAATACCAACATCGCCTTCTGCCTGCTCGCGGAGGGACGGCTCGACGAGGCGCAGAAGTCGCTTGAAGTGGCGGAAGAGGGCTTTCGCCTCCTGCCGGGCGATCCCCATTATGACGGTGCGCTCTCCTGCCGTGGGCGGCTGGAATATCTGCGCGGTAGGTACGAAGAGGCCGCCGAGGCCTACCGCCGGCTGGCAAACAATATTGAGGGGCGTTTTGGGCGCAATATAAACTACGCGGCGGCCTGCCGCAGCTGCGCCAAGGCCTTCGCCGCCGCGGGCCTCGCCGACGAGGCGGAGCGTTTCCGCCTGCTGGCTGAATCGGCCTGCAGATAGAGGAATATTGGAGGGGATCGGAATGCAGGGACTTGAACTATGCCGCCTGTTTTATCTACAGCATGGCGCGCCTCTGATCGAGAGCCGTCTTGGCGAAAGGGCGCGCCGCGTCGCTGTCGGGCTGGCGGGGCAGGGTTCGGACTGCCTCGGATTTGACGACGAACTCTCGCGCGACCACGACTTTGGTCCCGGCTTTTGCCTGTGGCTGACGGACGAAGACGACGAGGAATTTGGCGATGAGCTGCGGCGGTTATACGCGGAGCTGCCTAAGTTGTTCCTCGGATATGCCCGCAACGCCACGCCTCAGGGCGCGGACAGAGTCGGCGTGATGCGTATAAGCCGTTTCTACGCGCAATATACGGGCTGCCGCGATATTCCCTCCGGCGCCGCCGCCTGGCTGCGCATCCCGGAACACCTGCTGGCCGCCGCCACCGGCGGCGAAATATTCCGCGATGAACTTGGGGAATTCAGCCGCGTCAGGAAGGGCCTGCTTCCCTGTTACCCCGATGACGTGCGCCTGAAAAAACTGGCGGCGCGAGTTTTCGTTATGGCGCAGGCGGGACAATATAACTACGGCAGGATAATGAAGCACCGCGACGAGGTGGCGGCGGCACTCGCTCTGGGCGAGTTCGTCAAAGCCGCCCTCTCCGCCGTGCATCTGCTTAACCGCGGCTACGCGCCCTACTACAAATGGGCCTTCCGCAGCGCGCGCCGCCTGCCGCTGCTCCAGGAGGCGGTCGCCGGGCTTGAGGCCCTCTATTCACCGGGAGCCGACCGCGAAACGCTGATAGAATCTATCTGTTCCCTGGTTGGCGGCCATCTGGAAAGAGAGGGGCTCTCCTCCGCGAAAGATACCTTCCTGGTCGCGCACGCGGAGGAGATAATGCGGCGAATAAAGAGCGATTATCTAAGGAATTTAGGCGTTATGGTGGGGTAGAGAAAATGGAAAAGCTGATCGACGAAATAATCGGACTTGAATGGCGCTTCTTCGACCAGGTGCGGAACGAGGGCGGGCGGGCTCCATGCCAGGATGACTGGGAGACCTTCCGCATCATGCGCGGCAGCCAGTTCATGGCCTGGAACAGGCCGCTGCTGGAAAGCTGGCACGAGGATCTTTTACAGGCGCGTGAGCGGGGAGACAATCCGATGACGGAAAAATACGGTTATATGATGTGTATCGCCGACCCCGAGGCCAACCGAGGGCTGGCGGCCAGCCTGCCGCCGGTCTCCGAGGAAAAAAGGGCGCTGAGCTGGAAGATCATCGGGCGGCTCGTGCCGCAGAACGAGGCCTTCGGCAGACGTTACCCGCTCCTCGCCGCCCACGCGCGCCCGCTGCGCACGGCGGACGAGAGCGGTGGGGAGACGACCTCGATGGAAACCTACCAGCTGGGGGAGCTGTGGACCTATTCACAGCGGACCCTGACGCTGCTTGACGAACATCTGAGGGATTTAGAGACGGCGGGGATAAATTATCCCGAGCTGGTGATCCGCAGCAGCCTTCTCCAGAGAGGCTTTCCCGGCCTTGAAGAGGCGGAGGCCTTCCTGGCGAAAAGACAGAGAGGCGTTTAGATATCTTTCTTTGACAGGCACCGGATAAAAGACTGAGGAACAACGGTAAAAAGTAAGAGAGGGAAGGGGATAAAAACATCCCCATCCCTCTCTTTGTACAGTCAAAGATTATCCGCTATCCGCCGCAGCTTCAGCTGCGGATCTTTTTTATGCTGATGCCGGTCACCGCGTAAAAAATGGCGAACATAAAGCCCGTATAATTCATGATCGCCCACGGCAGATAATCGAGAGTGGAGATCCCGAGAGTGGCGGCCATGTACGCGGCCCCTCCCGTCCAGGGGATAAGCGCCGTCACAACGGTTCCAGAGTCCTCCAGTGTGCGTGATAAATTACAGGAAGCCAGCCCTCTGGCCTTATATACGTCGCCGAAGAGTTCCGCTGTGACAATTATGGATAAGTACGAGACGCCGCCGATGATGCTCATCAGCAGGGATGCCGCGACGGTGCTGCTGATGATGCCGGCGTCGGTCTTTACCTTTGTCTGCAGCTTCTCCAGCATCACCTCCAGGCAGCCCGTGCAGGAGACGATGCCGCCAAAGACGAAGGCGCAGTACGTTATCAGTAGTATCCCCATCATGCTGCTCATGCCGCCGCGGTTCAGCAGCCTGACCACCGCGGAGCTGGCGGCCACCGCGTCGAAGCCGGCCTTGTGCACCATATTGACGTTGAAGCCGCTGGCGCAGGCGGAGCAGACGTCGTTGAAAGAAAAACCCTGAATAAAGATCGCTAAAAGACAGGCCACTACGCTTGAGACGAACATAAGCGGCGCGGTCGGATACTTCATGGCGCTGCCCACCATGACGATCACCAGCGGCAGCAGCAGCAAGATATTCCAGTTATAGATCTGGTTGAACTGCGTCATCATCGTGGAGACGAGTTCCGAGCTGACTGCCTCTTGGGAACCGTTGAAACCGGCGATCAAATATACCGCCATTCCCAGCAGGCTTGCCGGCACCGTCGTCCAGAGCATATGTCTGATATGTTCGTAGATATCCGTATTCGTTATCGCCGCCGCCAGCACGGTCGTATCCGACAGGGGGCTCAGCTTGTCGCCGAAATAAGCGCCGGCAACGACCGCTCCCGCGGTGATCGGCAGCGACATTTGCAGCGTGGCGGCGATACTCATGACCACGATGCCGATAGTCCCAACCGCGCCGTAAGAGGTTCCCGACAAAACCGATACGATCGCCGTGGCCAGAAAGGCGGTCAAATAGAGCACCCGTGTGTCGATGATCTGTATTCCGTAATAGATCATCATCGGCAGCGTGCCGGAGATCATCCATGAGCCGATCAGCATCCCCACCGACACCAGAACTAATAGCGCGCCCGTGGACTGGCCGATCTTATCTGATATCGCTTTTTGCAGATCGGACCAGGTGTAGCCGAGATAATAGGCGACGATCGCCGCCACCACGCTCGGCAGCAGCAGGATGATGGGGATCGGTAATTTCAGTATCGGAAATCCCACCCCGACGAAAAACAGCATTGCGATCATTGGTAAAAGGGCGACAAACATAGTGGGACGGCGTTTCTCATTTGACGGATGACTCTTATTGGCCTCTGTCATTTTATTCCCTCCTCAGGATTTATCAGGCTTTACGCGGCGAAAGACACCCATTCTGGTACTGGGAGCTGAAAAAGGGCCTCTTATCGGCCGCTCAAAGCCATTTCTGCCAGTTGAACTCTTCCGGTTGGTTTACGGACGGAGCCATCGCCGTAATATCCTCATAACAGGCCAGCGGTATCGTGTGACGGATGGCTCCGTGGCGGCACTCCAACGCGCAGACGCCGCAGTGGCTGCATTCGTCCGGGTAGGCGACGACCGGCTTCTTTTTCTCGCCGTCCCAGCCTATCACATCGTTCGGACAGTGATTATAGCAGGCTCCGCAGCTCAGACACTTATCATAGATGATCTCCACGCTCATATTTACGCCTCCTTTAACTCAGGCACCTCGCGGGTCCCGATCGTCATCTCGCCGCCGTCGTCCCTCTCGATGACCACCCACTTCTCCCACGCGGGATCGGTGTCGGGATAATCGGTGCGGTAGTGGACATAATTTGCCAGATGGCGGAATCTGGTCTCCTTTCGGTACAAAGAGGCCCTGATATGCATCTCCGCGTAATCGATGATGCTTCTGGCCTCGCAGCAGCGCATCAATTCGTGGGGGCTCTCCGCCGTAAGCTTATCCGTAAAGTCCCTCCTGTAATCCAAGAGCTTTCCCAGCGCATATTCCATCATGTTCTCGCTCTTGAAATAACCGACGTCGTTCGTGACGAGCTCCCGCACGGCCAGTTCCAGTTCTTTGGGATTTATGCCCTCTCCCCTGGCCAGGGGTGCGCATATCTCTTCCTCAAGGCGGCGCAGATACGCCTCCGGCGCTTCGGGCTGCCCGATAGCGGAGGCATATACCGACGCCTCCTCCGCCGCGATATCCCCGGTGACGCTCGCTCCGACTATCGCCCGCGCGAAAGCGGTCGTGGCTCCGGCGGCGTAGAGTCCGGGAACGGAGGTCCTCAGCCTTTCGTCAACGAGCGGTCCTCCCATGACGCAGCAGGGGTCCAGCTTCATCGGTATAAGGTCCTTTCTTATATCAAGGTTCCGCTGCTTAAACCATTGCTTTGTGATGGGATATTCGTTCGACATCTCCCTCTCATACATCTTCAGGGCATCTTCGGGCACGTCCCTTAAATCCCAGTAAAGCGGGCTTCGGCCTTCGATGATCTCCTTCTGCATGATGAAGCAGCGCATGATGCTCTCCTCTGGGGTGTTCAGCAGGACCTCCCCGTTGCGGTTGATGAGCTTACCCATTTTATCGAACGGCTTGACTCCGACGATGCCGCCCCCGGCTCTGACAGTGACATAATCCCAGTAAAGGAACTCCATGTTGACCATCTTCGCCCCGGCATGGTAGGCCATCGTCTCCGCGTCGCCGGTATTAGTCGGTGAAAAATAGGTGTTGAATGGGCCGTCCGGCGCGATATACTGCCTGGTCGTCTCTCCGGTGCAGAGTATCGTCGCTTTGGCTATAAAGGCCGTGAGCTCGCCGCTTCTCGTGTTAAGCCCCACCGCGCCGATCACGCGGCCTCCGTCTTTGATAAGCTCGATGCCCATCGTCCTTTCATAAATCTTTGTCGTTGTTTTTTCAACGGCCTTTCCAAGCTTGACCTTGGTGTCCACCCCTCTGTATGAAATACAGCAGAAATGGCGTTCCGGGATACGCCAGATAAAATAACTTCCGTCGTCCTCCCTGAGAGGAACGCCGAACTCCTCCAGATCCTTCACGCGCTCATAGGCGTGCACGTCGACCACCAAAGTCACATTGGGGTCCACCAGATCCTTCTTCGCTGACGCCGCGTATTCCCTGGCCTCATCATAACTTATCGATTCGGGATGGACTCCGATAGAGACATGGTCCATTCCGGGACCGACGCTCCCGCCGCGCCGCAGCGTCGCCTTATCAAGAAGGGCTACGCTCTTTCCCATCTTACTGGCCCTTATCGCGGCGAAACATCCGGCGATGCCTCCGCCAATGACCAGTATCTCAGTATGTACTATTTTCATGACCGCACCCCTGTTATCATAAAATTTTTAACAGCATCGGTTACTCAATCGTGATCTAAAGATGTTCTTTGCCTGATGCCACGATTATCCAATAGTTTTTTTTATAATTCCAACAACAATAAATGGTGATACCACAAAATAAATTTGTGGCGTAATGGAAAGGTTTTTACTCTTTGCCGGGGCGGCTTTTGCCGTATGCGCGGCGCGCTGCCGTCGGATATTCGGGCGGCGTCAGTTTCGTGAGGTATGATGTACGATAAAATCGATAAATCTGTCAGTGGCGCGACTTAAAGGCCTGCCCCTCCGGCGGACCAGTCCATATTTCCACACCATATCTTCGTCCGCGAGCGGTATCTTGAGGCAGTGCTCCATATCCATATCCCGCGTGATATATTCCATACAGATGAAGACACACATGTTCATCTTTACCATGCTCAGCAATATCCCGCTTTCACCGCTTTCGACGATAAATTCAGGCGTGAACCCGTGACGGCGGCAGCACTCCACGAGCTTATGATATACCTCATAATACTTGTTAAGAGAGACGAGCTTTTCGTTTCTTAAATCAGCAACGCTAACCGACCCTCTGCCTGCCAGCGGACTTTCCCTGTTGACCACGGCATAAATTCTTTCCTCACCGACGGGAATATATTCCATATCAGTAATATCATGGGGGCGGGGGCAGAGCGCAATGTCGGCCGTGCCGTTCAAGACGTTCTCAACGCAGGCGGTATCGGAGCTTTCTATGCCTTTTAACTCGATATCCCGGTTTGCTTCGCGGAACCGGAAGAGCATGTCGGGCGAACAGGCCTGTAGAACGCCTGGCGCGAGCCCCAGAAAAAGCGGTTCCTTGATCCTCTCGAACCGGGCGCTTAATTCCAGCGTCATTTCGTCAAAATTCCTCACCAGAGGGATAGACAGGTCGCGCAGAATATCTCCCACCGCCGTAGGCACGATGCCGTTGGGCGTGCGCTCAAAGAGAGCGCGCCCCAACTCCCTTTCCAGCGTGATGATGGAGCTGCTCAAGGCCTGCTGGGAGAGGAAAAGATTTTCCGCCGTTTTTGTAAAACTTCCCGTTTCATACAAATCCAAAAAACGTTTCAGTTGTTTTATATCCATTCCGCATCACCGCCGGCGTCCTTGAACTTAAGAGATAGTCAGACTGCTCCTATTATAAGGCATCATAGTGAAAGGCAGGGCGGCGGGATAAATTATTTAACCACAGCTGTGGGCGAAAGCGGCGGCGCGAAACCATTTGCCGTTGCAGGGATAAAAAAAGACTGCCCCGCGCGGGGGCAGTCTCAATATATCGCGGCCTCTGCGCCGCCTGTAACAGAGGGTCGTCCGTCGGGATCGCGGGATTACATAAGCTCCAGCGCTGACTGCAGGACCAGACAGACCCCGGTGATACCCGCCCAGCAGGAGGCTCCCAGAAGGATAGGCTTGCCGCCGTTCTTTATAAGTTTGACGATATTCGTATTCAGGCCGATGGCCGCCATCGCAAGGATGATAAAGAACTTACTCAGCTCCTTTACGGGGCCGAACGTGGAGGCCGAAACGCCATAGCTTACGGCCACGGTCGTTATGACGGAGGCGGCGATGAAGAAGAGGATAAAAAACGGGAATATCTGTTTCATGTCAACTTTGCCGCCGTAGCCCTCCTTTTCCTTGCGCGCATACGTAGTGGCTAAAATCAAAGTGATGGGGATGATGGCCAAGGTTCTCGTCAGCTTTACCGTCACGGCTTTATCCAGCGTAGCCGAGCCGAGATTCCACATACTGTCCCATGTCGCGGCCGTGGCCGTCACCGAAGATGTATCGTTGACCGCGGTACCCGCGAAGATGCCGAAAGGCTCTCCCGAAGCGATGTTAAAGCCGATCATCTGACCAAGTGCCGGGAATACGAGCGCGGCCACCACGTTAAAGAAGAAAATTACTGAGATCGCCTGCGCGACCTCCTCCTCGTCGGCGTCGATCACAGGCGCCGTGGCGGCGATCGCGGAGCCGCCGCAGATGGAGGAACCGACACCGATCAGCATCGATATCTTCGAGGGAATGTGCATCGTCTTATGCAGCGCGTAAGCGACCAGCAGGGAGACCGATATCGTGCAGATAATGATCGGGAGCGACTGCCTGCCAGTCTGTAACACGACGTTGAGGTCCATTCCGAACCCCAGCAGGATTACGGCCCACTGCAGCACCTTCTTGGAGGTAAACTTGATGCCGGAATCGACCTTTGACTTATCCTTCAAAAATATCGTCAGCAGCATCCCCGCCAAAATAGCGATGACCGCGCCTCCGACGATGGGAAACATCTTTCCCAGAAACCAGGCCGGAGCGGCGATCGCAAAGCAAAGCATAATTCCGTATCCATTCTTTCTCACAAAGTCCATCTTCATTAAACCCTCTTTCTTAATAATCAGCGATGATAGGCGTATTATAAGCATGTTTTACTGAAACTCAAAATTATAAATATTGATGAAACGATAAATTTAGGTTATGATAAAAATGGATGAAAAAGAAATTTTTCAGCTAAAGGCTTGGATATTGGAGAAAGAGGGCAAATCGTACCTCTAAACGCCATTTTATTTTGGCGGGTACAGAGATAAGTAGCAGTTTATCTTTTGACTTTGTCCTTAAAGGCGCCCTCTGTGAGGGAGCTGGCTCGGCGATGTTTTTTCGCCGAGACTGAGGGAGAGTTGACCTTATGTTCTCCCGCGGCTTTTGCCGCGGGCTCTGTTTGGCGCGGAAACCGCTCCAAACAGAGCAACACTCCTTCCGTCTCGCCGCAAAAGCGGCGGCGATCCACCTTCCTCAGAGAGGAAGGCTTTTAGAAAAAAACGCCGTTTATCATCGATAGGCTGAAAGCTAAATCGTAGTTTGACAAAATAGGAGATGCTTTGATGCTGGATTTTAGAATAAAGACATTTTTAAGCGTATGCAAATACATGAACCTCACCTACGCCGCGGAGGAGCTGCACATCACACAGCCGGCGGTATCGCAGCAGATACGTTACCTGGAAAAACTATACGGCGTGAGGCTGCTGGCCCGCGAGGGGAAAAAAATAAAGCTGACACCCGCGGGAGAGGTACTTCTCTCAACGATGATGCTGCTGCGAAACGACGAGAGCACGATGATCAAGCGTATGCGGCAATACAACGAAAAGAAAAAGGCCCTGATATTCGGCGTGACCCTTACGATCGGCAAATACGTTATAGTTTCGCCTCTGGCGCAGTATCTTAAAAAACATCCCGAGACGGACATTCATATCAAATATGGCAACACCTCCCTGCTCTTGGACCACCTTCGCGGCGGCGAGATCGACTTCGCGCTTGTGGAGGGCTATTTCAAGTCGCACGACTACGACATGCTGCACTACCGGACGGAAAAATATATCCCCGTCTGCGCGGCGGGACATCGCTTCATAAAAGATGTAAAGACGCTGGACGACCTGCTGCCGGAAAGGCTCCTTGCCAGGGAGCAGGGCTCGGGAACTAGAGACATCCTGGAAAAAAACTTGGAGACTCGCAATCTCTCCATCTCGGACTTCTCTCACCTCGTCGAAGTGGAAAATATGCACACCATCGTCAGTCTTCTGGTCCAGGACTGCGGAGTAGCCTTCTTATATCAGGCAGCGGTCCGCCAGGAAATAGAAAGCGGCCTGCTGAGGCAAATTCCACTTGCGGACTTTGAAATGGAACATGACTTTACCTTCCTCTGGAACAAGGGCAGCGTCTTCTCAGAATACTACGCGGGCGTCTGCGGTGAATTGAAGACATGCGAGTGATCGGCCGGTTTTGATAAAGATAGGGCGAAGCGGCTCGTATAATATAGATTACTCACGAAAGAGATGGGGCGAAAGTAAGCGTAAAGTAATCATGATGGCCAATTATGATATCAATACCATCATGATAAACAGGAGTCGGAAAGGCCGGGACGACGCTAAGTACAATGATACTGCCATCCGTACCGGCAGCCGTCCGCTCTGTAACGAGCAGGTATCCAACGTCTGCCCATAAGGGACATGGAATTGTATGCCAGTGGTGTTGCTTTAAGTCGCAGGCTCTCGTTTTTTCTGTAATTGTGATACGCTTTTTGTGGCAGAGCCGATGCTATTATTAAAGCCGGAAGCGAGGAAGTCCCTATGACCAAACCTAGCGTAATATTGAGCAAACTTGATACCGCCTCTCTTGATATTATCAATAAAATGGCAGTTGTCCTCGTATTTATAACTTTGACAGCTGCTACTATTTATACGGGAAGCCTCGCAATGGGTGTAATATTCACTCTTGTTGCCATGGCCGCTTTGGCGATAGCTGCGCCGATATTGGGAATCATTCTCTACGGAGCTTATACGATATTTAAGCTGATAAAACTCTAAATTTTTACCCATACATCGCTTTTATTATTTTTACTGTCTCATCATATTATCATATCTGTACGCATGCATGGAAAGCAAAAAAGAATGGCCATGAGATTTTTATAACATTGTGAAGGAAGCAGAACCTATAGCAGATCCAAAACGGGGAGAGGGCGGCGCCGATGATAAGACCGATGGATAAAGCTGTGTTTGGCAATAATATCACCTCTTTTATTGACCGTCATACTGATGCGCTTGTCATCATCACTTGCTGGACGTTGTGGGGGCTAGGCTGGTGGATGACCGGTAATGCCGCGGCCGGTTTATTCATGGTGCCCGTGCTCATTCTGTTTTTTCTAGTGGCGGCGACATTGTTAATATGCATAGCCGTCCCTCTGCTGATTGTGCTTTTCTATATTGCTGCAATAATAGCGGCACTGTTCTTCTGTCTGTTCAAGAAAATCTAGCTGGCCTCTGCTTTACAGTCTCAACCGCTTCGCGATACGAACCCAGCAGCTCTTTTATCTCCATTATCTTGGAACAGGAAAAGTAAAGTACGTGCGCTACTTCTGCGCAGATTCGTCGCAGTTTTCCCTGGCTGCGTTTCTTAACACGCGCGACAGCAGTATCTCTCTTTTAAGCTTTCTGAAAGAGAGGTAAAACATTGTGACTGTGGTACAGACGGCAATCGTATCGGCGATAGGCTCCGCGAGAAAAACGGCGAAGACCTTATCCTCGAAAATGTTGGGCAGGATGTAGATCAGCGGTATCAGCAGAAAAACTTTCCGCAGCAGGGCGAGGAATAAAGATGTCCGGCTGTTACCCAGGGCGATAAATGTCTGCTGACAGGCTATCTGCGCTCCGAAGATGAGCGAGGCTGCCATGTAGACCCTTATGGAGCGAACACAATATTCCGTGAGGGCGGCGTCTTTGGTAAAGATGGTGATGAAGAGCATTGGCGTGAACATACAGAACGCCCAGATCAGGGCGGAGTAAACGAGACAGGCGCGGAGGAGCGTCCGGAAGGCGGCGCTGACCCGCTCGATGTTGCCCGCGCCGTAATTAAAGCTGACTATGGGCTGCGCGCCCTGCGTCATGCCCTGCAGCGGGAACATCGAAAACTGCATCACGCTGCCCTGGATGGTCATCGCGCCTACGGCCAGATCTCCCCCGTATTTCAGCAAAGAGGTGTTGAAGCATATGTTGAGGATGCTCTCGGTGGACTGCATGACGAAGGGGGCCGCGCCAAGCGCGAGCGCAGGCGCCAATATATCCCATCTGGGTTTCATATAGCATCTTTTTATATTAAGGTAACTTCTGTCTGAGGTGAGGAAGAGCACCACCCAGGCAGCCGATATGCCCTGCGAGATGATCGTGGCCAGCGCCGCGCCCTGCACTCCCATATGGAAGCCGAACATAAGCAGCGGGTCGAGTATGATATTACATACCGCTCCGATCAGTACGGAAAGCATGCCGGTCCTCGCGTAGCCCTGAGTGTTGATGAAGGCGTTCAGTCCCAGAGAGAGCTGCACGAAGACTGTCCCCAGCGAATATATGCGCATGTAGCTCCAGCCATATTCTATCGTGGCTCTGCTTGCGCCGAACATAAGGAGTATCCGTTTACCGTAAAGCAGAAATATGACTGTCAGCAGGAAGGCCGCGATGAGCAGTGCCGTCATACAGTTGCCGAGGATACGCTCAGCCGTGTCCTTGTCGCCTCGACCAAGCATGATTGAGGCCCGCGGCGCGCCGCCCATGCTGACCAGCGCGGCAAAGGCGGAGATCGCGGTGATAGCGGGGAAGGTGACCCCGACGCCGGTGAGCGCGTTCGCACCAATGTCTGGCAGATGGCCGATGTACATGCGGTCCACCATGTTGTAAAGCACATTGATGATCTGGGCTGTGATCGCAGGCAGCGCGAGACGGAAGAGCAGATATCCGACGCTGCCTGTTCCCAGGTCAACTTTTTTTGCCGCCTCTTTCTCCATCTCGAATGACGCCGTTCCCTTCCACTGAGCCCTGCGAAAAACAAAAAAGGGCTTTCGAGAATAACCCGAAACCCCTTGTTACTGCTTAAAAATGGCGCGCCGGACAAGATTTGAACTCGTAACCTTCGGATCCGTAGCCAGTTTTTTAGGTATTTTCGGTCATATACTAGCAATTTTAAAAATATGATTTTATGTTGCTAATACTGGATAAACCCCTCTTTTTATTATTTTTGCACCTGCTATAATATAGCTAGAACAATATAGTTCGTGAGTACCCAGTGAGTACCGGAGGTGCAATTTTTTCAATGGCCAATATCAACCTTACTATCAATTATGTCGAAAAGCTCAAACCTTCCGACAAGAAATATAACGTGCACGATAAGCTCATAAACGAACTTATCTTACGTGTGTCGCCATCCGGCACAAAAACTTATTATCTCGATGTCAAGTTGCCCAACAGCCGTACGATGAAGAAAATCGGCGACGCCATGGTACTCACTCCGCAGATGGCACGCGAGAGGGCCAAGGAGATGCTCTTGCAGATCCAGGCTGGCGAAACATTCAAGCCGAAACTCACGCTAAAAACCCTCATCGAGAAGTATTATACATCTTATTGCACGGAGAATTATAAGACCGGGCAAGTAACGATAGATACCATCAAAAAACATTTTGACTGGCTATTCAACCGCCCTGTCGAAAGTATAACCTTTATTGAAATCCAAGAATGGCGCTCGCAAAGAATAAGGACTGTCACCGCGGCGACCGCCAATAGAAACGTGGATATGTTGAAAGGTGCCCTATCGTATGCGTTCAAGAACAAGCTTATCGGAACAAACCCACTGCGCGGCTTCTCGAAGCTGCCGGAGAAAGACAGCGAGCAGAAGGTCCGTTACCTCACGGATGATGAATACGCTGCGCTCATGGCCGTGCTCGATGAGCGAGAGGATGAACTGCGCGCCAAGCGCGCCCGCACCCGCGCTCACGCCAAGGGGCAGCACTTGCCGGATCTTGGCGATACGGTATATGCCGACTATTTTAAGCCGCTGATCTTGACGGCGCTTGGTACAGGCATACGCCGCAATGCGATATTTCACCTCTTGTGGAGCGACATTGATTTTGACAATGATACCATCACGTTGCGGGCGACATGGGCCAAAAACAAAAAGACTGCCGTTATCCCAATGAGCAAGAAGGTTAAAGCTGTTTTAGAGGCGTGGCGCAAAGAGAGTCCCGGCGAGATAGTGTTCCCATCTCCAAAGGATGGCGGATATTTGGACAACGCTGATCAGTCTTTTGATGTGGTGTTGAAGAAGGCCGGTATCAAAAACTTTCGCTGGCACGACATGCGGCATGATTTTGCCTCACGCCTCGCCATGGCCGGCGTAGACTTGAATACCATCCGCGAGCTGATGACGCACAATGATATATCCACCACCATGCGCTATGCGCATCTGTCGCCGAATGTTAAAAAACGGGCGGTGGACTTGATATAGAAAATCCCCACGCCCACTCACTGTGGATGTAGCGCGTGGGTGGGGGATTATGCCGCATTTTCATATTTCATAAGGAATGTATCTAATCGCTCCGCAGCGCTCCTAGGATTTTGAAGAATCTTGTCGGCTGCTTCTTCGAGGCGCAGCCGCGGTTTTTCTGCAATTTTATCGTGAAGTACGGCGCAGCTTGGAACATACAGTTTTTTCTTCTCGAAATAATAGATCGTGGCAGTTGTCGAGTTTGCTTTATCTGCTGACGTGATGCTGAAGATATATGCGGGGCGTCCAGTTTTTAACTGCACGCGGCAGTCGATGGGATAAAGCCCTTCCGGGTCATACTCTTCATTCAGATAAGAGAAATTCACAGGCCGTCCTCTTACTCCCTCGGCAACGCTGCTCCTAAAGTCTTCAGCAAATTTACTCTTAGCCCGTTCTATTTTCCACATGGACATATCGCCTATCTTCAAAAGTCCCTGAGAAAAAGTAAAAATGGAGTCAACAATATCTTGTGGGGTTTTTATGCCCTCAATTACAAAACGACCGTTCTCATCTTTCATAAAATGGGACGTAAGGATCTTATCCATAACAGCCATACGTGTTATGCTGTCCACTCCGATGTCGTGATAACTAAGGTACATCATATTGTATAGCTTCATCAAGGGCATTATACGCGTTAATGTTATTTCCGAGCTATCATAATAATGTGTTTTAGGACCCAAATTGATCTTGCAAGCCGCAAAACAAGCAATATAGCACAAGTCAAAATTAAATATAAAATTAAAGATTTAAACTTATCAGTAAAAATTGAAATTCCCGCAAGTATGGTAAGTATTCCAAGAAGATTCAGCGATGAAAAAAAACTCCGTAAATTTGGCTGTAAAAAATTTTATCGGAGTTTTTTAGCGCTGTTTTTAGTTTTTCCGGCATGCAGGTAATCAATATAGTGATACCAGTAAGCACGAAGCCAAAAAGCGAAATTGCCAGATTAATTAGTAGTAGGGCCAGTTCTTTTTTATTTTCATAATAAAATTGTGACTTGTCATAATAAACAAGAAACGCAAATAAAATTGTGGAGAAGATGACCCCTATAATAAAATCACAAGACAGAAAATATCTATCGTACTTACTCTTCCACCTCTTCATCATTAATTTTCACCTCTTGTTCTTTCTGGCATATGAGTACAGCGTCAAGTCCAATAAGTGCGGCTTTTTCTCTATTGTACAACCTGAGTAATGCATTGAACATTGACTTGCTGTTTAAATATCTATCATTGCGCTCCTCTGTTTGAGCGGAAACGTTTTTATCATAGTTACCTTCCAACAAATCTACATATTTTTTCCGTCCCTCATTAGATATATACTTGATGCGGGCCTTTTTAAACATATTTTTGCCGAATTTTTTGATATGAGCTATTACTGTATCGGAAAAATCCTCGTTAAGGGTTGCTCCTTTTCCCTGAACAGACAATATAATTCGTTCTGTTTGAGCATCTGCCTTCTCAACGTTTTCAATTAATTCCTTTAGAGAAGCTGCTTCGTCAGGGACAAGGCTTGATGCTCCCTTCCGTACTTCTATATCTATCTGATAAACGCCTTTTTTGCCTGTAAGCTCGGCAAAAGCATTCTTTTTCAAGAGCCGGTAAATCATAAGTTCTGACATAGCGTTGCCATAGCACAGATACTTGAAAAACATAATTATGCCGGGAGCTACTCTCGAGATCTCTAATAATAAAATAGTACTAGTATCATTTCCTATTGTGAACGGTGCCATAAAAAAATGAGCTTTTTCCAAGAGGCCGTTAGCATCATCGCCTATTGGAATTTTGCTTTCAACTCCCTTGGTATCTATATGCGGAAGATTCGATTTTCTTACATAGCATATCGTACCATAGGTCTCTGTATTTTTTGCTTCCTCCGGAATATCTTCCGGGAATCGCATTGAAAGATATATTTCTTCAGCAGAAACAGGGAAAAAACTGTTTTTCTCTTCTTTAAGATCTAATGGTAGTGCTTTGATTTCTTCAAATTTTTCCCTAATGGCATCAGGTTTCACGTTAAGCCAGTAAAATTCAATTTTCCGACTGAGACTTGCCATATTACTACCTCCCTGTTTTTTTCAGCGTTACTATTTTTTTCTCGTTGTCGTGCTCTATAACCATCACGAGGCTGGACCCGGCATTCCACTTATTGGCGATATGTATGTCAGAGGATACTCTGAGATACGCAGCGGCAGGAATCATAATTGATTATCCAATTTATCGGCTAATCTCGTAATCATCTTGACTAGGTGCTCTCTCTATATCTAAGCGTGGTTCCATGTTATCAAAAAAAGTCTGTAAATCATCAATACTTAGCGAATAGCCAAGAAGATCTGCGAATACCAAGTGAGGCATTTTTTTAGTCCGTAGCATTTCGATAATGTGGTCTGGGTTGGTAAAAATATTGTTCTCAAATTTCTTGCGAGCAATTAAATGATTTTCAAGGTGTTCATATATTTCCTTTACATCTTCCGTTTTATATTTTTCCCACATATAAGTTGACAGTGCCTCTAGAAACTTATCTCCCGTATATTTTTCATCCTTTCCTGTATTTAATCCTACAAAATATTTTTTAGTTAGCTCTATCATAAATACCACTCCCAGTATTTTATTTGTAAAGCTTAGCACTTTTAGGAACTGAGTAGACATCGGTTCGAAATCGAACCATTTTACCCATGTATCTCCATGGGTTACCGAGTTTTTGAACCTTTTCCTGATCAGTTAACTTGTTCTGTTCTTCTGCCATAACTATCACCATCTTTTGTTAGATTTTTATTTTTTCATTGTTTATGCGGAAGTAATATTCTTATGATGCCGTCTCTTGTTTCTGTGTAGCCTCTGGCTCTGCTTCAAAATTTTTCAGACACAGGTGCAACAGGCTTTCCGCCGCTCTTGCTTCATCGTCCGTGAATAGACCCGCCGCCTCTGTGAGCGCTCCGTTTAAGGCCGCTATTGATTCGATGATTTTTGCCGGCAACCGCACTGTTGCTGTGGATGCGAGTAGCGTGCTCCCTGCGGATTGGGCTGGAATGAAGTTAGTAAATGTAGTAGGTTCCGCTGGTTTGGGGTGCTCCGGTTCATTTTCGCAGGGTTGGTGTATATCCGTACCTAACATCTTATTAATATCGTTGGAAAGTAAATTAGGATCACAAACCTCTCCTGTGAAAAAAGCTACTGAAGTTTTTAGCGCATACGCAAGCTTATAAAGGTTGCCTATGTCAGGTTGTCTTTCTCCAGATTCCCAGCGCCAAATTGTATTTGGCATTACTCCGATGATCTCAGCCAAAGCACGACGGCTAAGTGCGTTCTTTTCTCTGGCAACCTGAATATTGGTTCCGACACTTTCGGCCCACTCAAAAGTCATAAAGCCACCACCTTTCTATGAAGTTAATCCCAGATTGGTAATATTTAAATTTGGCCGAAATGGGATTAATTATCTTCCGGTGTTGG
>NZ_JAJBUX010000042.1 GCF_020860125.1 Cloacibacillus sp.
AGTGGTAGCCGGAAGGTCCGTTCACAAATGTAAATCGGCGTTTATAAGCACGACTTGCGTCATAAAACGGGGGCCCCGAATCCTCACCGTATGAAGATACGGTTCCGGTATCGGAGCCCCCATTTTATTTAGCAACTCGCACTTCTAAACGCCGATTTATCTTCGAGTGGGAAAAAGAGATAAACAGCGATTCATCTTCGATAGTGGAAACAGTATATCGCGATTTATCTTTTGTCCTTGTAGCCTCCCTCTCCGAGGGAGGTGTCGGCCGCCTGCTTTTGGCGGCTGACGGAAGGAGTGTTGCTCTGTATGGCGCGGAAACCGCGCCATACAGAGCCCGCGGCAAAAGCCGCGGGAGAACCTAAGGTCAAAACTCCCTCACCCCGCTTCGTGGGGAGCTCCCTCAGAGAGGGCGCCAAAATCTTTGGTAAACCGCTATTTATCTCTTTTCCTACCCGAAGGAAATCAGCGTTTAGAAGTGCGAGTTGCTAAATAAAACTGGGGCCCCGATACCGGAACCGTATCTTTATACGGTGAGGATTCGGGGCCCCAGTTTTATGACGCAAATCGTGCTTATAAACGCTGATTTTTACATGCCCATGTAGGCTCTGCGCACCTCATCCGAATCGAGGAGCTCCTGCGAGGTGCCTTTGTGGACGACGCGCCCCGTTTGGAGGACGTAGCCGCGGTCGGCGATCTCCAGCGCCTCCTGTACCATCTGTTCGACGAGCAGGACGGTGACGCCGCGTTTTCTTATCTCGGCGACGGCCTCGAGGACTCTCTCCACGAGGCTGGGCTGGAGCCCGAGCGAAAGTTCGTCGAGCATTATCAGCTTCGGACGGGACATGAGGCCGCGCGCGATGGCGCACATCTGCTGTTCGCCGCCGCTCATCGTCTCCGCGGTCTGGCCGGAGCGGCTTTTGAGTATCGGGAACAGTTCGTACATTTCGTCGAGGCGTTCGGCGACGACATTTTTATCGGTGACGCTGAAGGCCCCAAGCTCAAGGTTTTCGCGCACGGTGAGTTTGGAGAAGAGCCTGCGCCCCTCGGGGACGTAGCTGAGCCCCAATTTTATGCTTTTGGAGGCGGGCATCTTCGTGATGTCGCCGCCGTCAAAGGTTATGGTTCCGGCGGTCGGGTGCATAAGGCCCGCGACGGTGCGCATGAGCGTGGACTTCCCCGCCCCGTTCGCGCCGAGAATGGCCACGATCTCGCCCTCGTTCACATGCAGCGAGATGCCGTGGATGACGGAGACCTGGTCGTAGGCGCAGTGTATGTCTTTAACTTCAAGCATCGCCGCCATTATATTCCCTCCTCGCGCAAAGTCACCTGTTCGCTCTCAGCGTGAACATCTGAATTTTCCTCGGGGACCTCCGCCTTATGTTCGTTGAGCCGTTTGCTGAATTTTTCGCCGAAGTAGGCGGTGATGACGATGGGATCTTTGACGATCTGCGCCGGCGCGCCCTCGGCGATTTTTTTGCCGCTCGCGAGGACGACTATCTTGTCGGCGATAGGCATGATGACTTCCATTATGTGTTCGACCATAAGGATGGTGACGCCCTCTTCACGCAGGCGGACGATGACTTCGACCATCTCTTTGACCTCCGTGGAGGTAAGGCCGGCCACGGCCTCGTCGAGCAGCAGCAGCTCGGGCTCGGTGGCAAGAGCGCGCGCGACTTCGAGCCGCTTTTTGTTGCCGATGGTCAGCCCTCCCGCGAGACGGCAGCGGTGTTCGCCGAGGAAGCAGAGCTCCAGGCAGCGCTCGGCGATCTCTTTGGCCTTGGCGCTGTCGCCGGTGCGCATGTAGGCCCCCACGAGGATGTTTTCAAATACGGTCATCTCTTTGAGCGGGCGCACTACCTGGAAGGTGCGCGCGACGCCGCGGCGCGCCATTTTGTAGGCCGGCAGGTCGGTGACGTCTTCGCCTTTGAAGAATACTTTTCCCGCCGTGGGGGTGTAGAGCCCCGCGACGCAGTTAAAGAGGGTCGTCTTTCCCGCGCCGTTGGGGCCGATGAGGCCGACGATGGTCCCCTTTTCAACGTCGAAAGAGACGTCGCTGTTGGCGAGCAGCGAACCGAATTTCATTGTCAGGTCTCTCACTTCAAGCAGAGCCATCAGCACTTCGCCTCCTCTTTTTTATCCGCGTCGGGGCTTTTCCTGAAGTAGGAGAGCAGCCCCATGATGCCGCGCGGTTCTTTTATCATCACGATGATGATTATTATGCCGAATATTATCAGGTCTATTCCCGCGCCGAGGTGCGAGAGGTAGGCCCTGGTGTATTCCTGCAGCGGGATGAGCACGAGGGCGCCGAGGAAGGGCCCCCAGAAGGTGCCGATGCCGCCCAGTATCGTTATGAGCACGAATTTCATCGACATGTCGAGCGACATGACCATCGGCGGGTCCACGCGGTAGTTGTACTGCGCGAAGAAGGCGCCGCAGAGGGCCGCCAGCGCCGCTGAGAGGGCCATCGCGCCGAGTTTGACGAAGGTGCTGTTGACGCCGAGGGATTCGGCGGTCTCCTGTCCTTCGCGCACGGCGAGCAGGTAGTAGCCCATGCGGTTTTTCTCTATCCAGCGCACGATACCGTAGACGAGGACGAATATCGCCAGCGCCCCGAGGTAGTAGCCGGTCTTGGTGTCCGACCAGGAGAAGTTTTTCCAGCCGTCGGGCAGGATCGGATAGTCAAGGCCGAGCGCGCCGCCGACGGCGTCCCAGATCATGAAGAGGCGGTTGAATATCTCCACGATGGCGAAGGTCGCGATGGCGAAGTAGTGGCCCTTGAGCCGGAAGCAGGGATAGCTGATGAGGATGGAGACGACCGCCGCGGCGAGCATTCCGAGCGGCGCGCCGTACCAGGGCAGCGAGCCGAAGGTTACGACCGCGAGGCCGGCTCCGTAGGCCCCGATCCCGAAGAATACGGAGTGGCCGAAGGAGACCTGTCCGCCGTAGCCGCTGATGATGTTCCAGGACTGCGCCATGGCGGCGTAGAGCAGAACCATCGTCGCCACGTGCCCGAAGAAGGAGGAGCCGCCGATAAGCCCAGGGATACAGGGCAGTATTAATGCCGCGATGATGAAACCGTACCAGAGTTTATCCTTTTTATTTAGCCGCATAGCCGTCACCACCCGAAGAGGCCCTTGGGGCGCACAAGTATAACGATCAGATATATCGCGAAGACGGCGACATATTTGAGGACCGCGGCGACGTAGAAGCCGGTGAAGGATTCGACGAGGCCGATGAGCAGCGCGGCAAAGAGCGCGCCCGGTATGCTGCCGAAGCCGCCGAGGGCGACGACGACGAAGGCGATAAGGCTAAAGAGGCTGCCGACCTCGGGATGGACCGCGAGATAGGTGGTCATCAGGCCGCCGGCGATGCCGACGCAGGCCCCGCCGATGCCAAAGACGAGCAGGTATATTTTTTCCGTATCGATACCCATGAGTTCCGCCGCCTCTTTGTCCATCGCGGTGGCCTGTATAGCCCAGCCGAGGCGGGTCCTCTTTATAAGCCAGTAGACGACGGCGAGCACCACGAGGGCGAAGATGCCGGTGACGAGCTGGGGAACGGAGACGATGGCCCCTCCGACCTCAAAGGTCTTTCCGTCAAGGATGGTGCCGGAGAGCAGACGGAAGTTCGGCGAGAAGCGGTTCATGCAGAAGTTTTTGAGGAGCATCGAGAGGCCGAAGGTGGCGAGCAGCGGCGCCATCGCCGCCTTGCCGAGGCTTCTTTTGATAATCCATTTGTATGTGAGCCCTCCCATAATGAATAGGAAGATTCCGGCCGCAACCCAGGTAAAGAGCGGATCTATCCCCAGTATGAAGCCCATCCAGTAGCAGATGTACATCGCCACCATGAGGAACTCTCCGTGGGCAAAGTTGATAACGTCCATTACGCCCCATATCATGCTGAGGCCGGCGACGACGAGAGCGTAAAGCAGACCGCTCAAGATACCGTCGATCAGGACCTGCAGAAAATTGCTCATGCAACGACCTCCTTAGTAAAAAGGCGGGGCTATAGGCGCCCCGCCGGAAGGCTACTATAATGTCTGATTAACGTGTGAAAAAACCTGAGAGCCTGTCCACTGATTAGATGTGCCGACCGCTAAGCTGGCAGGCTTCGCACGGAGCGCAGGCGTATATCAATACGTTGGAGCTTCGGGCAAAGCCTGTCCGCGACGCGGATGGCGCATCTAACCTGCAGCGCTTTTACCTCTTGTCCCAGGGCTTCATCGGGACGACAGGCTCGGAGTCTTTGTACTTAAGCGGGAATACGGTGTTGTATTTCTGTTCGTCAAGCTGTGTGATGACGGAGAGCGCCTTGACGTTCTGACCGTCGGGGCCGAACTTCACGCTGCCGCTCAGCGACATGACGGAGGGGAATTCGTCGGTCTGGATTATTTTGAGGACCTTCTCCGTGTCGGGGCTGCCCGCCTTCTCTATCGCCTGGGCGAGGACCATCAGCATGACCGCCTCCTGGATGGAGTCGCTGTCGAAGGGCTGGTTGCTTCTCGGCGTGTAGTATTTGTCCTGGATTTTGATTGCTTCGGGCATGAACTGTTTCGCGAGTTCAGGCGAGTAGCCCATGCCGCCCATGAAGTAATTTCCGTTGGAACCGAGCTCTTTCTGTACCGCGGGGTTCTGGTAGCCGGTGCAGTAGTTGAGGGCGATCTTCGGGAGCCAGTTGACCTGCTTCATGGTGCGTACCCACAGCGAGTAGTCGCCGCCGAGCGCCGCACCGAATACGGCGTCGGGGTTGGCCGATTTGAGTTTCTGGACTTCGCTGTTGAGGTTCGTCGCGCCGTTGTTGAAGGGGACGTCGGCCACTACTTTAAGGTCGATTTTTTTGGCCGCTTTGCGCGCCTCGTCGGCGGCGTGCTTGCCGAATTCGGTGTTTTCATAGATGAGGCCGAGGGTCTTTATACCGGCCTTCTTTTCCTTATTAAGGTATTCGATGTAATCGACGAATTCAACGGATTCGATGGCGTCCGTCGGGGCGTGGCGGAAGAAATACTTGTATCCGCGCTCGGTGAGGGCCGCGGAGCTCGAGCAGCCGCACATGAAGATCTTCTTCGCGCGTTCGGCGACGGCGCTGGCCGGTTTGGTGGCGGCGCTGTTGTAGCTGCCGATGATCGCAAAGACTTTTTCCTGATTGTAGAGGCGTTCGGCCTCGGATTTAGCCACGTCAGGCTTGCCCTGATGGTCGGCGGGAACGATCTTGATGACGTACTTGCCGCCGAGAAGGCCCTCTCCCGCCGCGAGAGAGGCGTTGATGTCGGGATTTTTCTTGTTGATGACGTCGGCCGCCACGAGGACGGAGTTCACGCAGTTCTGTCCGGAGACCGCCGCGGGGCCGGTCAGCGGGAAGAGAGCGCCGATTTTGATCTCTTCGGCGGCAAGGGCCGCCGTCGAGGCGAAGAGGGCGGTGCAAAGAACCAACATAACGACAACTGTGGTGCGCTTACTTAGTTTCATGATACATCTACCTCCCTTTTTTTAGAACAAAATATTTTTGCTCTGCTCAATATTATACTATTTTGTGACATAGAGTCAATTTTTTGTCCGCATTTTTCTGAAATGACACTACATTGACATTTACTGATATGAGCGTTATATTCTTAACATCACCGTGGACAATTCCACACAATAAAATCAAATAAACATCTCAAGGAGGATGTTATTCTATGATTTTCCATGCAGAGGCCGTTATCACCCCGCGCGAAGGAGTTCTGGACACACAGGGCAAGGCTGTAGAGAAGACGCTGACCCATCTCGGCTATGAGGGCTTGGGCGAAGTGCGCGTCGGACGCATCGTTACAATGCGGCTTGAGGCCAAGGACGGCGACGCGGCGGCGGAAGCTGTGAAAAATATGTGCCAGGATCTTCTGGCCAACGATCTGATAGAGACCTACACGATATCGGTTCGGGAAGCGTAACGATGAGAACCGCCGTTGTCGTTTTTCCCGGAAGCAACTGCGACCGCGACGTTCAGCGCGCAGTTGCCGAAACATTAAAGACACCAGTGGATATGGTCTGGCATGAGGAGCGTGAATTCGCCTCGCAGCCGGATCTCGTCATTCTCCCCGGAGGTTTTTCATACGGGGACTATCTGCGCTCCGGCGCGATGGCCGCGCGTTCGCCGATCATCGAAGCGGTGCGGAGACACGCGGAAGCGGGAAAGCTCCTGCTCGGCATCTGCAACGGCTTCCAGGTGCTGACGGAGACGAAGCTCCTGCCCGGAGCCCTGCTGGCGAACACCAGCACCACTTTCCTCTGTAAAAAATGCTGGATGCGCGTTGAGCGCACCGACAACCGCTTCACCTCCGGCTTCAAGAAGGGCGATATCGTCCAGTATCCGATCGCGCACCACGAGGGACTCTATTTCCTCCCCGATAAGGAGCTTCGCGAGCTCAAGGAGTCGGGACGGGTGGTATTCCGCTACGCCGACCCGCAGACTGGCGAGGCGGGCGCGGAGTACGCGCCGAACGGCGCGCTGAACGGCATCGCCGGCATTTGTAATAAGGAAGGAAATATCCTCGGCCTGATGCCGCACCCTGAGCGCGCGACGGTCGCACATCTCAACGGCGGTTCCGACGGCGGAGATTTCTGGCGTTCGATCGCACAAGATTTTGCAAAGAGGGGTGCACTCTAATGGGTTTTCGTGAAGTTGGACTCTCGGAGTCGGAATATAAGAGGATAATAGAGCTGCTCGGCCGCGAGCCGAACGATCTTGAGCTGGAGCTTATCGGCGTCATGTGGTCCGAGCATTGCAGTTATAAGTCGACGCGGCCTCTGCTCCGCACCTTCCCCTCCAAGGGGAAGTATGTGCTTCAGGGGCAGGGGGAAAATGCCGGCGTCGTCGATATGGGCGAGGGCTGGGGCTTTGCCTTTAAGGTAGAGAGCCACAACCACCCCTCCGCGGTCGCGCCCTTCCAGGGAGCGGCGACGGGAGTCGGCGGCATCATCCGCGACATCATCGCGATGGGCGCCCGCCCCTCGGTCTCGATGGACGGCCTTTTCTTCGGCGACGCCTCGCAGCAGAAGACGCGCAACCTCGCCAAGGGCATCGTCGAGGGTATCGGCTCTTACGGCAACGCGGTAGGCGTGCCGATCGTCGGCGGTAAGACCTTTTATTCGCCCTGCTATAACGACAACCCGCTCGTCAACGCCTTCAGCGCCGGTTTCGTGCGCCTGGACAAGATGGCGAGCTCACAGACGGCCAAACCCGGAGATTACGCGGTACTGCTCGGCTCAAAGACGGGGCGCGACGGCATCGCCGGAGCCTCCTTCGCCTCGCGTGAACTCGACGAGGATTCCAAGGCCAGCAAGCCCCAGATACAGATAGGCGACCCCTTTGAGGAAAAGCTCCTCATCGAGTGCTGCATGGACCTGCTCGACAAGAAGCTCATCGCCTCGATGCAGGATATGGGCGCGGCGGGCATCCTCTCGTCGTCAAGCAAGATCGCCCATAAGAGCGGCTGCGGCATCGATATTCAGGTCGAAAAGATCCCCCTGCGCGAAGCGGACATGCTTCCCTGGGAGATTTTCCTCTCCGAGTCGCAGGAACGTATGCTCCTGATCGTCGAAGAGGAGAAGCTGGAGCCGGTCTTCGCGATGGCGAAGCACTACGGCCTGGACTGCGCGATCGTCGGCGAGATGACGGACAGCAAACGCTACCGCGTCTATAAGAACGGCGTGCTGGAGGCGGAGCTGCCGACTTCGATACTGGGAGACACGCCGGAGATCCTCTGGCCGGCCGCCGAGCCGAAGGACCTGCCCGCACGGCAGGCCGTCGAGCTTTCAAAGCTAGCGAGCGCCGATCCCGCGAAGGATCTTCTCGAGATGCTCTCCTGCCCCAACGGACACCGCAAGGACGCGATCTGGGAGCAGTACGACTCAATGGTACAGCTCCACACGATAGCTGGCCCCGGCGAGCCGGCGGCGATCGTCGAGGTTCCCGAGACACACCGCGCCTGCGTCCTCACGATGGAGGCCGAACCCTATAAATGCTGGACAGATCCCTACACAGGAGCCTCCGAGGCGATGGCGCTCTCTCTGCGCGGCCTCTGGCTCACGGGCGCGGACGCGCTCGGCATGACGAACTGCCTCAACTTCGCCTCGCCGGAGGTGCCGGAGAAGTTTTACGAGCTTAAGGAATGCCTGCGCGGGCTCGCGGATACCTGCCGCGCCCTCGACTGCCCCGTCGTCTCCCGGCAACGTCAGCCTTTACAACGAGACTGCGACTGACCGCATCTACCCGACGCCGCTCGTCGTCACCGCCGGACTCGTCGTTGACCGCGACAAGGTGATCCGCGCGGGAAGGACGAAGGCGGGAGATTTTATATATCTGGTCGGCGCGCCCGAGGGCTCGCTCGGCGCGTCGCGTTATCAGCAGACGAAGGACGGCAAGCCGCTTGGCAAGACGGCGGCTCCCGACGCCGAGGCGGAAAAGGCCTTCCGCGACCGCGCGCTGAAGACGGCGCAGCGGCAGCTTGCGAATTCCGGCCGCGTAGTGGCAGGAGGCGGCCTCGCCTCCGCGCTCGCCAACGAGGCTATCGCCTCCGGTGTGGGAATGGATATCGAACTGGCTCCGCGGGGCGGCGCTGAAACGCTTCTCTTCTCCGAGGGCGGCGCGCGCGCTGTTTACGCGGTATCCCCCGAAAAGGCCGCGGAATTTGAAGCTGCCTGGAGCGGCTTCCCCTGCGTCAAGGCCGGCAAAGCCGGAGGGGATAAGTTCAGCTGGCAGGGCATCCTGACCCTGACCCTTGAAGAGCTCAAGAAGGCCTTCATGGAGGAAAAATAGTAGATGTGCGGCGTATTCGGAGCGTATAGTCAGAGCGGCTCGGCGGTACTTGAGGATATATATCTCGGACTCTGCGCCCTGCAGCACCGGGGACAGCTTTCGGCCGGCGTAGCCTGGATCGACGGCGGCTCCGTGCACATCAAGAAGGGTCTGGGCCTCGTCCACGAGGCCCTTTCACAGAGCGAGCTCGCGAAGATAGAGGCGCACACGGCCATCGGCCATGTGCGCTATGCCACCGCCGGCGGTACGCGTCCGGAGAACAGCCAGCCGCTCGGCGCAAATTACGCGCAGGGGCCGATAGCGATCGCGCATAACGGCAATCTGACGAACGCCGTGGCGCTCTCAAGCTATCTGGCGAACCGCGGGGCGATCTTTCAGACCTCCTGCGACATGGAGACTATCATCCAGCTGATGGCCCATCAGCCGGGAACGGTGCAGCTTGAGGCGCTGGAGACGGCGCTTTTTAAGATCAAGGGGGCCTACAGCTTAGCCGTCCTGCTCAACGACTGTCTGATCGCGGCGCGCGACCCCTGGGGCTTCCGCCCGCTGGTACTCGGACGCCGCGAGGATACCTATTTCGTCGCCTCGGAATCCTGCGCGCTGGACATCATCGGCGCGGAGCTCGTCCGCGACGTCGAACCGGGAGAGATCCTCGTCATCGACAGGCGCGGCATCATCTCGCGCAAACTGCCGAAGGAGGCGCAGCGCCACCATCACTGTTCCTTTGAGTATGTCTATTTCGCACGGCCCGACAGCGTGATCGACGGACATTCCGTCTACAGCGCGCGGAAGAGGCTCGGCGCCTGCCTTGCGAAGAGCTGCGGCTGCCCGCGCGAGGCAGTCGTCGCGGGAATGCCCGACAGCGGCACGCTCGCGGCGCTCGGACTGGCCGAAGAGGCCGGCATGGACTTCGAGGCCGGAGTCGTCCGCAACCGTTACGTGGGACGCACCTTCATCCAGCCGACCCAGCGCGTACGCGAGGCGGGAGTCAAGATAAAGCTCAATCCGCAGCCGGGAATATTCGACGGCAAGGAGGCGGTCATCGTCGACGACTCTCTGGTACGCGGCACGACCGCCGGACGCATCATTTCCATGATACGCGAGAGCGGCGCGGAGAAGGTGCACATGCGCATCGCCTCGCCGCCGGTCCGTTACCCCTGTTATTACGGCATCGACACCCCGAGCTCGGAGGAGCTTATCGCGGCGCAGATGGATATCCCGGAGCTGTGTGAAAAGATCGGCGCGGACTCGCTGCGGTATATCAGCTGCGGCGATCTCTGCGAGGCGATAGGGCTGCCGCGCGGCGAACTATGTACCGCCTGTTTCGACGGCAACTATTTAGAGGAAGAGGACGACCAGTCTCTACTGGAAGTTTAGGAACGTAAGCAATAAGGGCTGTTCAAAACTGCCCGATAAAAATAAAATATGCGGAGGCGCATCAAAAATGAATCTGACAAAGAAGGATTTTATCTACGAAGGCAAGGCCAAGAGGCTTTACACGACCGAGGACCCGAACTATGTGATCGTTGAATACAAGGACAGCTTCACCGCCTTCAACGGCCTGAAAAAGGCGACGATGAGCGGCAAAGGCGTGCTTAACAACAAGATATCCTCAAAGCTATTCCAGATGCTCGCCGAGAACGGCGTAGAGTCGCATTTCGTCGAGCAGGTTGACGACACGAACCAGATAGTCAAGCGCGTCCAGATCGTGCCGCTCGAGGTCATCGTCCGCAACATCACCACCGGCTCTCTCTGCAAACGCCTCGGCGTGGAAGAGGGCAAGGTGCTCCCCCGCCCGCTCTTTGAGATGTGCTACAAGGACGACGAGCTCGGCGATCCCTTCATCATCGAGGACCACGCGCTGCTCTTCGGCTGGGCGACTAGGGAAGAGCTCGACAAGATCAAGTCGATATCGCTGCGCGTCAACGAAATTCTCAAGGATTATTTCGCGAAGAAGGGCGTCGTGCTCGTAGACTTCAAGCTGGAGTTCGGCAAGGACATGCAGGGCAACCTCATTCTCGCGGACGAGATCTCGCCCGACACCTGCCGCTTCTGGGACAGCTCGACGGGCGACCACCTCGATAAGGACCGTTTCCGCAAGGATCTCGGAGACGTCCTCGGAGCATATGAAGAGATCTGGAAGAGAATATCAGCATAACCAGCCATGAGCGGAATCTTTGGCGCTTACAGCACCACAAATAAGCCCGTCCTCGAAGAGGTCTATCTCGGCCTTTACGCGCTGCAGCACCGCGGCCAGGAATCGGCGGGCATCGCCTGGGCCGAGGACGGCCACGTCGCCTCCGTGCGCGGCATGGGGCTGCTGCACAACGCGATAGACCAGCAGCGTCTGGCCGGCGAGAGCGCGAACTGCGCCATCGGTCATGTTAGGTATGTGCCGCTGGAAAGTTCGCAGCTGCAGAATGTGCTGCCGATCTGCGCGAACTATGCGCGCGGCCCCGTGGCCATCGCGCATGACGGGCTGGTGACGAATCTCGCGGAACTCACGCGCCAGCTGGAACAGCGCGGAGCGATATTCCAGTCTTCGACGAACTCCGAGGCCATCCTTCACATGATGGCCCAGAAGTCGCACATGCAGCCGATAGACGCGCTCGTCGACGCGCTTAAAAAGCTTGAAGGTTCCTACGCGATCGCGGTGCTGCTTGAGGATTCGCTCGTCGCCGCCCGCGACCCGTACGGCTTCAAGCCTCTTGTGATCGGCGAACGCGACGGAACCTATTACGCGGCCTCGGAGTCCTGCGCGCTCGACATCGTCGGCGCGAAGCTGCTGCGCGACGTCGAACCGGGCGAGATCGTCGTGATCGGCGCGAAGGGCATGAAGAGCCTGCGCGTCCGTCAGGAGCGGTGCGGCCGCTGCATGCACTGTTCATTTGAATATGTCTATACGGCGCGCCCCGACAGCATCATCGACGGGCGCTCGGTCTACGAAGCCAGGAAAGAGATGGGCCGCCGCCTGGCCCGCAAGTCGCCCTGCGGCGACGCGGACCTCGCCGCGGGGATGCCCGACAGCGGCACGATCTCGGCGATCGGCTACGCGCAGGCCGCCGGCACCCCATTCGAGATGGGGGTCGTCCGCAACCGCTATGTGGGCCGCACCTTCATCCAGCCGACACAGAAGGTACGCGAACTCGGCGTGAAGATAAAGCTGAACCCCATCGCCGAGATTTTCAAAGATAAGAGGGCCGTCATCGTCGACGACTCGATCGTGCGCGGCACCACCGCCGAACGCATCGTTTCGATGATACGTAACTGCGGCGCGGCGGAGGTCCACCTCCGTATCGCCTCGCCGCCGGTGCTCCACCCCTGCCGTTACGGTATCGACACACGGAAAGAGGAGACCCTCGCCGCGGTGCGCATGACGCTCGACGAACTGTGCAAAAAGGTCGGCGCCGATTCGCTCGATTATCTGACGGAAGAGGATCTCGTAGCGGTGATCGGTCTGCCGGAGGATAAGCTCTGCACCGCCTGCTTCACCGGCAAATATCTTGAGGAACGCTGATTAAATAGAATCCGTTCAGCAAAAGCAAAAATGTGCGTTCCACTGATTAGATGTGACGGATGCTAAACGGGCTGGCCCCGCATGGGGCGGAGGCGTATATAAATACGTTGGAGCCACAGGCGGGGCCTGTCCGTGACGCAGGCGGCACATATAATCAGCGGTTACCTTAAAGGATAGGAGTAAAGAGCCGATGAGTAAGCTCAGTTACGAAAATTCTGGAGTAAGTATCACGGGCGGCGACGCCTGGGTTGAGACAATAAAGGGGCTGCTGTCAAAGCGCCCCAAAGATAAGAACTGCGTCGGCGGCGTCGGCGGCTTCGCCGGGCTTTACCGCATCGGCGGCGGCCAGTGCCTCGCCGCCTGCTGCGACGGCGTGGGGACCAAGCTCGAGCTGGCCAAGGCGACGGGACTCTATAAGGGGCTGGGGCAGGACTTGGTGGCGATGAACGTCAACGACCTGGTGACGGTCGGCGCCCGTCCGCTCTTCTTCCTCGACTACGCGGCCTGCGGTAAGCTTGACGAAACGATATTGAAGCAGATCGTGGAGGGCGTCATCGACGCCTGCGACGAGAGCCTCTGCGCGCTGCTCGGCGGCGAGACCGCCGAAATGCCCGGCGTCTACGGAGCCGACGGCTTCGACCTAGCCGGTTTCTCGGTCGGCATCGTCGACGAGGATAAGATCATCGACGGCAGCGGCATCCTGGAGGGCAATCTTCTGGTCGGGCTGCCAAGCTCGGGAGTCCACAGCAACGGCTACAGCCTCGTGCGCAGCGCTCTTGGAAAGGGCGGGCTCGACATCCCTCTCGACAGTACCCCCAAAGGCTGGAAGGAGAGCGTCGCCGAGGCGGTTATGCGCCCGACGAAGCTCTACGTCAAGGCGGCGCTCGCCGCGGTCAGGACCGGCGTCGTCCACGGGATGGCCCACATCACCGGCGGCGGCATGTACGGCAACGTCATCCGCATCATCCCCAAGCATCTGGATATCGCGGTGGACTTCAAATCGTGGAAGCGTCCGGCGATTTTTGACCTGATCCAGAGCGCGGGGATCGACGAAGAGGAGATGCAGCGGGTATTCAACCTCGGCATCGGCTATGTCTTCGTCATCGACGCGGCGGAGCTGAAGCGGCTCGAAGAGGCGCTGGCCCCGCTCGGAGAAAAACCCGTCGTCATCGGCGAGGTCATTAAATGTACATCCCGCGCATAGCGATACTCATATCGGGAACGGGAACGAACATGGAGGCGCTTTTAAAGGCCTCCATTACCGGTGAGCTGCCGGCGCAGATCTCCTTTGTCGGCAGCGACCGGCTGGAGGCCAAGGGACTTTCCACGGCGGCCGCTCTGGGAGCGCAGACGCGGGTCTTTTTTTATAAGCGCGACGGACGCGCCGCGGCGGAAGAGGCCATCGCGCTGGCGGTCGAGGAGACGCACAGCGACTGGATAGTGCTGGCCGGCTTCATGCGCGTCCTTTCGCCGGAGTTCGTGCGCCGCTTCAAGGGGCGGATCATCAACATCCACCCCGCGCTGCTGCCGGCATTCCCCGGCGCGCACGGCATCCTAGACGCCTGGAACGCCGGAGTTCCGGAGACGGGCGTCACCGTCCACATTGTGGACGAGGAGGTCGACCACGGCCCGATCCTCGCGCAGGAAAAGGTCCGGCGCACCGCCGGCGACACGCTCGAGACGCTGGAAGCGAAGATACACGCGGTGGAACATCAGCTCTATAAACGCACTCTGAAAGAATTTTTGGAGAAACATCCGGTAGATATCGATCAATGGAAGGGTGAAGAGGATGGAAAAGATGGAAACTAGAAAGGCGCTCATCTCCGTCTGGGATAAGACGGGCATACTTGATCTCGCTAAGGGGCTTGCCGCCCACGGTTATGAGATCGTATCCAGCTCCGGCACCGCCAAGCATCTCGAAGAGGGCGGCGTAAAGGTCACGGAGGTCGTCGATATGACGGGGCTGCCCGCGATACTCGGCGGCAGGGTGAAGACCCTGCATCCCACGATCATGGGAGGAATCCTCGCAAGACGTGGGCTCGCTCAGGATGAGGAGGACCGGGAAAAATTCAGCATCCCCCTCATCGACGTCGTCGTCTGTACGCTCTATCCCTTTGAGGAGACGGCGAAGAGCGGCGCGGAGCTCGACAAGCTTATAGAAAAGATAGACATCGGCGGCGTCTCGCTGATCCGCGCCGCCGCGAAGAACTATTATCACGTCGCGGTAGTCACCGAGATCGGCGACTACACGCGCGTCCTTGACGAGCTTGAAAAAAAGCAGGAGTTCACGCTTGAATTCAAGCAGGAGCTCGCGCTCAAGGCCTTCCGCTGCACCGCCTCCTACGATTCGATCATCTACCGCGGCCTCTGCCGCGAGCTCGGTATCGCCGACGAGGTGGAGGGCGACAAGGTGCTGCCGCTGCGCATGGAGCAGAAGCTCCGCTACGGCGAGAATCCGCACCAGCAGGCGGCGCTCTTTATGCCCCCGCTCGAACAGCGTCCCTTTGAACAGCTCTCGGGCAAGGAGCTCTCCTACAACAACCTGCTCGACCTCGACACGCTGCTTCGCGGCTGCTCCGTATTCCAGGACAGCTGCGCCTGCACGATCGTCAAGCATACGACTCCCTGCGGCACCGCCCGCGGAGAGACGCCCATCGAGGCCTTCAAAAAGGCGCTCGCCTGCGACCCCGTCTCGGCCTTCGGCGGCATCATCGGCATGACGCGCAAGGTGGACCTGGATACGGCGAAGACGGTCACCGAGACCTTCTTTGAGATACTGGCCGCCCCCGACTTCGAGGAGGGCGTCGTGGAATACCTGAAAGAAAAGAAACCCAATCTCCGCATCCTTAAGATACTGCCCGGCTACGCGCCGAAGCTGCAGATCCTCGGCAACCGCTGCGGCTTCCTCGTCCAGGAGGACAAGCTCCCCGCCCTGCCGCGTCAATCCGAGGGCGAGTGGCACGGCAAGCCGCGCCCGGACCTCTGGGAGGACATCATCTTCGCCTGGAAGACCGCGGCGATCACCAAGAGCAACGCCATCGTGCTCGTCAAGGACGGCGCGGCGGTGGGCATCGGCGGCGGATTCACAAACCGCGTGGACGCGGCGGAATACGCCATCAAGCTCGCGGGAGACAAGGCCAAGGGTTCTGTAATGGCCTCCGACGCCTTCTTCCCCTTCGCGGATTCCGTCGAACTGGCCCATAAGGCCGGCGTCATCGCCGTCATCGAACCGGGCGGCTCGATCCGTGACAACGAGGTCTTTAAGAAGGCCGAAGAGCTCGGACTCAGCCTCTTTGCCGGCGGCAGCCGCACATTCAGGCATTAGGAGCCACTAAAATGAAGGTAATGGTACTAGGCGGAGGCGGCAGAGAACACGCGGTCGTCCACGCATTCTCCAAATCAAAGATAACGAGCGAACTGCACTGCTGCCCCGGCAACCCGGGGATCGCGAAGCTCGCGTAGTGCCACGCCGGAGATCCCTGCGACCAGCAGGAGATGAAGACGCTCTGCGAAAGGCTTGGCATCGGGCTCGTCTTCGTCGGACCGGAGGCACCGCTCGTGGCCGGTACGGCGGACGCGCTGCGCGAAGCGGGCATCCTCGTCATGGGCCCCGGAGCCTCCGGCGCGCGCCTCGAGGGCAGCAAGGCCTTCTCCAAGCAGTTCATGAAGAGACACGGCGTACCCACCTCCGACTTCGACCTCTGCACCAACCTTGAGGAATGCAAGGCCGCGCTCGCGAAACGCAGCGCGCCCTTCGTCGTCAAGGCCGACGGCCTCGCCGCCGGCAAAGGCGCCTTCCTACCGGAAGGCTACGAGGAGGCCGTCGCGACCTGCCGCATGATGCTCGAAGAGCAGAAGCTGGGCACCGCGGGCAACCTCATCGTCGTCGAGGATTACGTTCAGGGCATGGAGATAACCGTGCTCGCCATCACCGACGGCGAGACGGTGCGCATCCTGCCTTCGAGCCAGGACCACAAACGGGCGCTTGACGGAGACAAGGGGAACAATACCGGCGGCATGGGGGCCTACTCGCCCGTACCCTGGGTCGACGAAGCCTTCATGAAGAAGGTCACCGACGAGGTCCTCACCCCGACGGTCGACGGCCTCAAGGCGGAAAATATCCCCTTCTGCGGCGTGATATACGCGGGAATCATGATCAAGCCCGACGGTTCGCTCTCCGTCCTCGAATATAACGTGCGCCTCGGAGACCCCGAGACGCAGGTGGTACTGCCCGCTTTCGGCGGCGACTTTGGCGAGGTGATCCTCGCCTGCGCCAAAGGCGAACTGGCCAATATACCCTGGCCCGGCGCGAAGCTGGTCGCCCTCGGCGTCGTCCTGGCCTCCGGCGGTTATCCCGACGCCTTTGAAAAGGGCTGCCCCATCAGCGGCACCGACGAAGAAATTGAGAACACCTTCGTCTACCACGCCGGTACGAAGCTCAACGACAGGGGCGAGCTGGTCACGAACGGCGGCCGCGTCCTCACCGTCGTCGGCCTCGCGGACGATCTGCCCACGGCGCGCGAACGCGCCTACGACAGGGTGAAAAAGATCAGCTTTGAAAAGGCCCACTACCGGAACGACATCGGCGACAAATCGCTGAAGAGATAATAAATTCGCATACGAAAAGGGGAAATAAAATGGCACCGAAAATCGGCATCATCATGGGCTCCGCCTCGGACATTCCCGTCGTGGAAAAGGGAACGCCCGTCCTTGAGGAGCTCGGCATAGAATTTGAAGTGGCGATCGCCTCGGCGCACCGCACGCCTACGGACGTCGAGAATTACGCGAAGGGCGCGCGCAAACGCGGCATCAAGGCGCTCGTCGCCGTCGCCGGACTCTCTGCGGCGCTCCCCGGAGTGGTCGCCGCCGCGACCACTCTGCCCGTCATCGGCGTGCCCGTCAAGGGCGGCGCGATGGACGGACTTGACGCGCTGCTATCGATCGCGCAGATGCCCCCCGGCGTCCCCGCCGCCTCCGTCGGCCTCAACGGCGCGAAAAACGCCTGCCTGCTAGCGGCGCGCATCGTCGCGGCAACCGATGACGAACTGACGGCAAAGCTCGAAGCCTACGCGGAAAAAGAGGCGCGCAAGGTGCGCGAGAGCCGCAAGAAGCTCGAAAACCTCCCCGCCGCCCCCGCGGACGCCTATTAAAAAATCATTTGCGATAACAGAAGAGGAGCCCCGGAAAATCCGGGGCTCCTCGCCTTGTGTACGGATAATTTAAAAGCCGGAAACTTATCACACCGCCGACCGCTCGCGGCAGAGACAATTCATCACGACGCTTATCATGCTCTCCTTTTCCTCGGTACGGGATTCCGCGATCATAATAGCCACCGGCTGCTTCACGCCAACAACACGCATTTTTTGCGTGTTGTTCTCCAAAGACAACTCATCATCGGCAAAGACATTATTGATGTGTTTGCGAATCGTCTTTTCATCCTTATCAAACAATAACGACATTTGATTTGCCGTCAGCCAAACCGTATCACGTTCGGGGGATACGGGAACCTCAAGCGTAACATCTTTATCGGTGAAGAGGGCGATCTTGCTTTCAACCGGCGTCATCCGCCTTTCAGGGAAATACGGCCCTTTGCCTATCCCTTTAATCCCCGGCACTCGTATACGAAGGCCGGGGGGATGTTCATCATCACAAATCGAATTTTGACCTCTTTGAATATCCGCTCAAAGGCGCTCTTCATATGGAGGGAATATTGAAAGGCGACGAACATGCCGTCCTCGGCGAGGGTGCGTGAGATACCGTCAAGCACGGCGGCGGTGACCTCCTGCGGCAGAACCGCGTAAGGCAGGCCGGAGACTATCAGATCGACCTTGCGAAGCCGCTCCTCTCTGAGTACATGCGGCAGCCGCCTCGCGTCGTCGTAGATATCGAGCCCCGTATCGCGTATCAGCTTTTGTCTGAGGTCGTCCTCTATCTCAAATACAAAGAGCCTGCTCTGCGGCAGCTTGTTTTTCATGATCGCCTTAGTCACAACGCCGGTACCGGCGCCAAACTCCGCGATACAGCCGATTTTGTCCCAGTCTACATTACAGAGCATGAAGGCAACAAGCTGCGGGGAGCTGGGAGTAATGCTGCCGATCATACGCGGCTCCGCGACAAATTTTTTTATAAAGAGCATCTTTTCCTTTATATTTTGATCGACCTGTGGCATATAACTCCTCCAGCAAAAGGTTTTACTCTGATAAACTATCAGTAATTCTTTATTTTGTACAGCCTTTTGCGGAAAATTAACTGGAAAAAATGCTCAGGTACTTATCGCCGCGGTCCGGCTGGACCGTAACGACGACATTGTCCCGCGGGAGGTCGGCCGCCACCTTAAGCGCCGCCCAAACGTTGGCTCCGGTGGAGATGCCGCTGAAAAGGCCCTCCTCGGCGGCCAGCCGTCGCGCGGTCGACAGAGCCTCTTCGTCGGTGACGGTCATGAACTCGTCGATCTCCGAGACGGCGAGGTTCGCGGGGACAAAGTTCGCGCCGATCCCCTGGATCTTATGCGGACCGGCCTTGCCCTTCGTGATCAGCGGGCTGGACGCCGGTTCCACGGCGATGACCTTCACCTCGGGAAACTCTTTGCGCAGGGCGCGGCCTACGCCGGTGACGGTGCCGCCGGTGCCGAATGAGGCGACGAAGGCCGCCAGCTTCTTACCGTCGGGCAGCTGGGCCAGTATCTCCGGCCCCGTGCTCTCCTCATGCGCGCGCGGGTTGCCGGGGTTGGAAAACTGGTCAAGCATCAGCGCGTTCGCATCCTCGTCCAGCATTCTTTTCGCCTCGTTTACCGCGCCCGCCATTCCCTCGGAGGCGGGAGTCAGCACAAGCTTCGCGCCGAAGGCGGCCAGCACCGCGCGGCGCTCCTGCGACATCGATTCCGGCATCGTCAGGACCACCGGCAGACCGAGCGCCCGTCCGAGCATCGCAAGCCCGATGCCGGTGTTGCCGCTCGTCGGCTCCACGATCACCGTCTTTTCCGTGAGCTGGCCCTGCCGCTGCGCCTCTTTCAGCATACCCCAGGCGGCGCGATCCTTGATCGAGCCCCCGGGGTTACCGCCCTCGAGCTTTATCCAGACCTGCGCGCCGCCGCCGTCCCTTTTGAGCCGGTAGAGCGGCGTACCGCCCACCAGCTCCATTATTTCCAGATCTTCAACGTTCTTCAAGTTCTCCCTGCCTATCCCTTGTATGCCGTGCTGAAGGCTTTTTCCACACCCTCTTCGGTGGGAACTCCCTCGGCGATCTTCTCGCTGCCGACAAAAAATGTGGGGACGTAGTAATAATCGTATTTGTCGGCAACTTCGGGCTCCTTCTTTTCGTCGATCATGACGAAGGGCACCTCTTTGTATTCCGGATGCCTGACAAGCAGCTCCGATATCATCTCCTCAGCCCGCTTGCAGTGCGGGCATCCCTCGAACATAAACATCTTCAGTTCCTTCATTGCTGCCACCATTCCTTTCGTTTCATCTATTGCCAATATTATATAACTTTTGCGCACGGCGGCGATGAAATATTACGCACCGTATATAGACATTCGCCGCGCCGTTTAACAGGAAAAAAGAGGGAAGGATAAAAATCTTAATGTATAACAATAATACCGGCGTCACAATCAATAATGACCCTCAGGGAAGAGATAACGTAAAGAAGATGGAAATAATGGGAAACTATGTTCGTTGAAAACTTTACATACGCCGTTCGCTGTTTATTTCAATACTTCACGCAGGATCGCGCATTGATCGTCGAATTTGCGGGGGGAACGTTCTTTCAATATATCGATATTGCGAAGCTTCCAGAGTATCGCGGGGAGCCTCGCTGCGTCTGGAGCTTCAAAGAGGCTCCAATCGGGGGCACCTTCGGCGAACGATATGAGGAATTTTCGGTCGGCTTCGTTCAATAGGGCGGGAAGAGCCGCGAAGAGCATTTCTCTCGTCTTGACGTAATCCTCATAGGTGAAGGGCATAGCGCTCATTCCAACAAATTGGTTGTCAAACGCCTCCTTCATATCGTGCGCGTTGGGTGCGAGCAGCTCATGGAGCGGGCGATTATGGCTTAACAGGCAGATGATGAAACCAAGGACAATTCGCCTGTCGAAGCCATTCCCCGAACCCGATAGAAACGGAGCCAAGTCGAACAAATCGCGGGGGTGTTGGCGGTCGAGCGCAGCGCAGATTTTTCCGCCGTATAACTCCTCTCTCGATATCACCGGCATCTCCGTGTACTGGCCGAGAATTTCTTCGGTGTCTGGGTGCACGGGCATCGTGCGTATGGGAAAGACGTGGCCGCGCATCGTAGTGTTCACCTCGATTTTGACAAGGGCTTCAGGCGTCCGGCAAAGCAGCTTATATTCCAGCGATTCCACGCCAAGGTTGGCAAACTTTATCCCGTGGATACGCTTTGATAAGTCCTGCCTGATCGATGTAAGATGTTCAACAATAGAGCCAAGGGCTTCGGCACGTTCGCTGAAATGCGGGTAGCAAAGGTCGATATCGACTGACAGGCGCGGCAGTCCGCGCTCGAAAAGATTGATGGCAGTTCCGCCTTTGAGCGCAAACGCACCATTTCGCGCAATCGCCGGAAGAATCCGCGCAACAAGGTGAAGCTGCTCCATGTAAGATTGATCGAAATAGTTCATTGCCATAGCCGATTCAGTTCCGGGGGTATCACCAGACCGTATCTTTCGAGATAAACGCCATTCTTGCCCAAACTGCGCACCCCCTTGCCAAGGGATATTTTATCCCGGTCGAGCCGCTGTGCCCACGAATGACCAGCGTGATCCGCAAATAGTAAAAACATCCGCTTGACGCGTATAGAATTACAGCCCGACAAAAGCTCCTGAAGCAGCTGGGGACGCAGTGTGTCGAGATTTTCTGTCAGCTGGTACGCCTCGCTATAGCTTATCGTCTGCGGAGCGAGGTACAATGTTTCGAGTATCGCCCTCTCCGGGCTGGAGCAACGAATGGAGATTGTCTTGTGAGGTATATCCGCGATGCTGGCACGATCGTCCATCAGAAACGACGTATGGCAGAGGCAAAACCTCGCGCGTCCAGCCGCATCTGCCGTCCACGCCGGAAGGACACGCGCTTGACTGGAAAATATAAAGACGCGCTCCTCCTCTCCCCGCAGAAACTGCGCATACCCCTGAAGCGCGAGCGCCGTCCTCGCCCCTGCATGGACAGGCATATTGATCTGCGATTGAAGAGCACAAAGAATACCCTGCCAATCGAGTATGTCGCCCGGCCAGATATAAGCGCCGCGCCCTATCCGCTCAAGCCACCCGCTTCGCCGATAATACTGCTGCAAGTTCGGCGATATGCCCGACATCGTCAGATACGATGCAAGTAAAGGAACTCCTGGTATCCGTATGCCAGCCAATGATTTTAATTTTTGCTCTTTATTGTTAACCATGCTACTATTATAACGCAAATTTTAAAATAGAAGTATCACCTGTTCCGCTGAAAAGGAAAAGGCCTTCGACGCGACACGTATCCCGACGAAAGCCGCTGCCGTCGTCGTCATTCACGCCACGTAAGAGGGGCATACAGACCATTTTCGAGATGTAATGACGCCTTTCGAGCTGTGGGCGCATCTTTGGTTTTGTCCATAGCAACGGTTCACCTCATCCGATAGTATTTCTCGGGGACCTTTATCTTGTCCATTCCGAGAGGCCCTCTGCCAAAGACGTAGGTATCCTGGTAGATGAGCAGGAAGTTTTTCATCTTCACGCCCGTGGCGGCGTCGGTATAGGCGCTGCTGTTCCAGGTCATCCCGGGAGAAAATACCGCGAAGGCCTTCATCACATCGGCCTGGCGGTTCAGCTTCGCACTCTTCTCCACCACGCGTTTGCCAATTTCTCCTAGGGCGGCGGTGATGCAGTAGCCCGAGGGATAGGCCCAGGTGGCGAGGCGCCCCTTTCCGCCTTTGGCGACGACGGCCGTCTCTATCTTGGCAAGGATCGCCTTCCAGTCGCCTTTCTCCTTGCTTAAGTCGATGCCCAGCGCGCCCGCGTAGCCCTGCAGCGGCGAATCGGTCTGCACATAGTAACCGCCGAGCTCCGTTATCTTTTTCAGCAGCGGCTCGACCTGCGCGTCGTTGGTGCTGAAGAATGCGGTCGCTTTTCCGTACTTCTGGAGCCAGGCGGCGGTCTTCTCCAGGACGTACTGCTGCGCGCCGGCGACGCCGACGTCGCTCGTCGGGTCGGGGGCCGTCTCAAAGACAAAGCGCAGCCCGAGGTCCTTACAGGCCGCCTCCATTATCTTGCGGCGGCGCGATAGCAGCTCATAGCTCATATGGCGCGGGAAGGATATGTGCACGTAGGTCTTGGCGCCGAGCTTTTTAGCTGCCGCGGGCATGATGTAGCCCATCGCGAGGTTGTCGGAGTTCACGATCAGGTCCGCGACCTCGCCGATAACGTTCGGGTCCTCCTGCGGCTGCCCCGTGAGGCAGAGGATGTCGCCGCGCTTCTCCTTTATCCGGCGAAAGGCCTCGGCCGTACCGGGTACGCCCTCCATAACCACGACAGCCTTCATCTTTGGGTCGTCCGCGAGTCCGGCTATCTGGCTGATGACGGTCTCCATCTCCGCGCCGAAGTTGTCCGGATAGGTGACGTGCTTTATCATGCCGCCCTTGGAGGCGTCGCCGTACATCGAGATGAGCTTTTCCGCACCGCGGACATTATCCTCTCCCTGCGAGACCGTTCCCGTAACGACGCCGATATGAAACGGCGCGGCGGCGGATGCGGGGAGGGCGTAAAGCAGGAACAGCGCCGCTAAAACAATCAATTTCCTCATCATTCAAACCTCCATATCTCTTTGGTTCCCATAGCTTAAACGGCCAGGATCTTCGTTATCGCCGCCTCGATATTCTCCGCGGTGGCTTCGGAGTCGCCCGTGAGGCGGCCGCATATTTCAGTGCCGCCGCTCATAAAGATGATTGTCGGCACGCCGCGCAGAGCCAGCGTCTTCATTATCTCCCGGTTCTCTGCCCTGTTCATCTTGAGAAATATGATACGGTCCCCGTATCTTTCGCCCAGCGCCGCGAATTTAGGCGCGAGCGCCAGACAGGGAGGTCAGCCCGGGTCCCATATATCAAGTATCACCGGCTTCACGGCGGAGGCATTGTGGACCTCCGGCTCAAAGTCCGCCGCGTTGATGGACTTCAATCAGATCACTCTTCTTTCGATAGTTATTGTCTCTAACGATATTATAGCGCGCCGCTGCGTTATTTTACGTTAACTGAAACTTTGGTTTGACGTTATTATAACGCGGCGGCTTGTGTACTTGAGCGACGGAGGATAAAATTATCTGGGCGTTAGGCCACTCTAAGGAGGCAGTTTAATTATGAAATATAAAATAGACGCGGCGGACAGAGGCCTTTTTTACAGCAGGAACGATCCTAAGGACCGCCGCTTGGGCGAGCTCATCACCCGCGAAAAGATAGAAGACGTAACGGAGGGGACTGTCACAATCATCGGCGTCCCCGAAGACCGCGGCATAACGGCGAACAAGGGACGTGCTGGGGCGGCCGGAGGGCCGGACGATATCAGGCGGCGGCTCTACCGTCTGACGCCGAGTTTCAGCGGCGACTTTCATCGCCTGCGGATCGTCGACGTCGGCAACGTCAGCACGAAAGAGCTGACGCTCGCGGAGGTCCACGCGGCGGAGACCGAGGCGGTCGCGGAGATCGCCGCGCGCGGCGGCCTGCCGATAGTCCTGGGCGGCGGCCACGACCTCACATATCCCGGAGTGGCGGGGCTCGTAAAGGGAGCGAAAATCGGACGCGACGGCATGGGGCTGATAAACGTCGACGCCCACCTTGACGTGCGCAGCGACGAAAACGGCATCAACAGCGGCACCTCATTTTACCGCGCGCTGACACAGCTGCCGGACAGGGCGCTCTGCGGCGAGGCCTTCGTAGAATTCGGCATCCAGGAGCAGTATAACTCGCCCTATTACTACAACTGGGTGCTTGAGCAGGGCGGCCATGTGATAACCCTGCGCGAGGTCTCGGAGAGGGTGATGGAATTTTTCCTTCAGGCGCTGAACGCCGCCGGGAAAAATAACCGGGCGATCGCCGTATCCCTCGACATCGACGCGGTGCGCAGCACCGAGGCTCCCGGAGCTTCGGCGAGCAACCCCAGCGGCCTCAAGGCCCCGGAGTTGGATAAGATCGCCTATCTCGCCGGGCGCAGCGTTAAGGTAAAGTACCTCGACATCATGGAGGTCTCGCCGCTTCTCGACGAAGACCACCGCACGGCGGCGCTGGCCGCCTCGGCGCTCTTCTCCTTTTTTCGGGGACTCTGCGAGAGGTAATAAAGAATCACCGTTAAATGAGCGCGGCGGCGGCTTCAAGGTAAGCAGCCGCCGCCTTCATATCGAGAAGATAGCCGCCCTCCGCGGACGGGGAGGCGACAGAGACTCCGAGCCAGTGGGGAACGGGCGCGGAATATGCCGTCTCTATCGCGGGCGGCGCGGGCAATTTTCCAAGATAACGCGGCGCGGCGGCGAGCGCCTCCGTGAACTTCCCGGAGGGATACCCTTCGCCCCTACGCCAGAAGGTAAGCCCGCCGAAGGATTTCCAGCGGTTGATCAGCCCCAGCTCCATAAAGGCCGGCTCCCCGGCGAAGAGGCGCAGCCCCAGCCTTCGTTCCGTTTCGGCCAGGAGGCCGTCGACGGATAGCGGACGCCGCGAAAGAAAAAGCTCCGCCGCTTCAGCGGCCAGTGACCTGATTTCATCCGAAAATTCCAGCCGCATACCGATAAAGGCCGAAATACGGCCGCCGTCATACGGCAATACCGAAGAAGGCCTCAAAGCCCAGCCGCCCGCCGCGAAGAGAGTTCAGCCACGCCGAAAGTTCCGTCATCAAGCCGCCGGGCTCGACGACGACGGCCTCCTCCCAGCGCGATTCCGGCGCGAACTGGAGTTTTTCTATGCGGCAGAGGCCAACCTCCGGCGGCAGCAATCAGCTCTCCTGCCAGACGGCGGCGCTTACGGCTGGAACCGCCGCGTCGGAGCTCAGCGTCAGCGAGATATCCTCGCCGGGCACGGGAAGATAGGAGATGAGAACAAAGTCTCCCCGCTCGAGCGTCACCCGCGCGAAACGGCCATCCTTTTCCACCTCGGCGGCGATGCCGTCCGCGATCGCGTATAGGCCGTACCAGCAGCGCAGCGCCTGTGGCATGGGCAGTTTTATCTTTTTATTAGCGGCGACAGATTCCATCTTTCCGCCGTAACCTTTGACCGTCATAAGATTGAAGTCAACACACCTGCCGGAAGATTTCGTCTTCCATTCGCCCTCGAATTCCTCCGTATCGGCGAGCGGTATCATCACGCGGCTGCCGATCCCCTCGTGCGTAAGCTCGATGCCGCCATCAAGCAGCATCAGGTGCCGGTGTATCCCGGGAAGCGGCGTAAATACCGATTCCTCATCCTCAACGACCGCCGAGCTGATGCGCCAGTCAAATTTTCTCGCGCCGTAATCCGCTCCCTCGGGCCATATCGCCAGCTGGGTTGTGATTCCGCCGCTCCACCGTTTATGTTCCAGCTCGTCTTTACGTACTACCTTAATATCCGCCTGCGTCATTTCAACACCTCCCTTAATTCTTCGATATGTTCCTCGCTGAACACCCTTATCCCATGCGCGGCAAGCAGCCGTGCCGTGACGCCCGCGCCGGGTACCCGCCTGCCGGTAAAACTGCCGTCGTATATCATATTCGAGCCGCAGGAGGGGCTGCGCTCTTTTAGCAGGGCGAAATCACAGCCGAAGAGCCTCGCCGCGCGCAGCGCTTCGCGCGCTCCCCTCTCAAAGGCCTCCGTATTGTCCCGCCCGTCAGACTCTACAATGCGCCCGTTCAGTATCTCGTCGGGACCGCGCGGTGTCGGCAGCCCGCCGAGCTGTTCGGGACAAACCGGTATCAGACAGCACTCTTCCAGCAGAGCGACGACGCGCCCATCCTCGCAGCCGCCGCCGCAATAGCGGCAGTTCATCCCCAGAAGACAGGCGCTCACAAGCAGCCGCACAGATTTATCTCCCATCGATCGTCCACTCTTTCATAGTATATTTTCTAAAAGAATATCACAAAACAGCTTTTTAAGCGCTTATACGTTACCCTTTCAACCATTATGTTATACTGTATATCACAAAATCAGGGCGGTTTATCGCCGCCATGGGTCCGTTAAAAACAGGGAGGTTCAAGTTATGTTATTTACAGGTAATTTTTCAAAAGATGATCTCGCTAAGAGTAAAAAGAGGTTCTATTGGGTCGGCGGCATCATGCTCGTCATCGGTTTTCTCTCGCTCGCGATGCCGATGCTCGCCTCTTTCGCGATAGAGACGATGGTGGGCTTCTTCCTGCTGGCGGTCGGCTTCGGCAACGCCTTCGGCGCCTACTCGGCCCTCCGTATCGGAGACAGCCCCTGGCAGCAGGCCTTCATGGCCTTTATCTCCATCGCCGCGGGCGTCATCTTCCTCATCCATCCGGTCGCGGGGGTGATGACCCTCAGCATACTGCTCGCGGCCTATTTCCTGATAGACGGGGTGACGAAGATCGTCGAATACTTCCGCGTAAAGTCTATCGGCGGCTCGTTGTGGATCATGCTCTCCGGCATTCTCGGAATCATCCTCGCCTTCATGATGTGGCAGAACGTTTTCACAGGCGCGGCGGTGATCGGGATCATCCTCGGCATAAACCTGATTTTCAGCGGCATGAGCCTTATCATGCTTGGCCGCGGCTGCTCCGATATGTCAAAGAAGATGTAACCCAAAGACCTTTTACAGACAGGGCACAGACAGAGGAGAGCTTCGCCAAACGGCAAGGCTCTCCTCTGTTTTATCGCGCTTCCGGTTACCGCACCTTTGTCGGGGGCGATATTCGGATGATGTGATTCGGCGAGACGCCGATGACACGCCCATCCTTTTTCAGCCGTTCGATGATCTCCGCCGTCTCCAGCGAAGACTTAAAATGCGCCGTGCCGCTCAGGGAATCCTCGTAGATCGGCGAGACGTAGACCGCCTCGGCTCCGGCGGCCTTCGCTATCTCGCCGCAGAGCGCGGCAAATAAGACATTCCTCTCGCTCGAGGCGCGTACCTCATCCGGAACGCGCACGAGCGCCAGAGCGTCTCCCTTGACGACGGGGGCCCCTTTTTCGGTGCCCTTCTGAATCTGCGGCGCGCAGGCGCAGGCAGCGGAGGCCGCGCCGAGCAGCAGCGCCGACATTATAACCAGCGACATCATCTTCGGCAAACTGTTCACCCTCCTTTATTTTTTTCCAGCGCGGCGGATAAATGGCAGCAGGGCCGCGCCAATCAGAGCCAACGCCCCAAAGCCGGCGGCACAGCCGCCGCCGCTGGAACCTCCGTCTGACGGCTGTCCGTAGTTATAGGCGCCGAGGACGTTCAGCATACCATATTTTGAATAACCCTCCGCAAGCAGACCGTGCTCCGCGCCGTTCAGCAGCATCGACCTGATCTCGCCGCGCTCTTATCGGGATATAACGAACAGAGCAGCGCCGCCGCGCCCGCCACGTACGGCGAAGCCATCGAGGTGCCGCTGATAGAGACATAACCGCTGGGATCGAAGGTGTCTACATCGCTGCTTGGATTGACGATCCAGCTCCCGCGGCAGGTGCTCAGTATATTGTCGCCGGGAGCGAATATGTCCACCCACTTGCCGGAGGGACTGTAGTTTGAGTAGTAGGCGCATCCGTCGCCGCTCGCAGAGGCCCCGACGGAGATCATGTTTTCCACTTTGAAGCAGGCCGGATAAGAGAGTTTTCCGCGGTAATCAAATTTTTCCGTATCATGAGGATCGTCGATATTCTGCCCCTCGTTGCCCGCCGCCGCGCAGATGATTATCCCCGCGTCGCTCAGCTGCTTTACCTTTGCCTCGTAGGGGGAGAGCTCCTCTTCCTCCGGCCCCGCCCACATGCCGAGCGACATGTTGGCGACGCGGATGTTCGCGCCCCCCCTCTTCGCGGCGACGATGAAGTCAATAGCCCGCATCTGGTCGCTGATCAGCGCCGTCACCCCGTATTTGCCATCTTCATCGCGATACATGGAAAATACGTTGGCGGCCATCAGCTTAACATGCCAGTTGGCGCCGGCGACGCCAATCCCGTTGCCGCCGACGGCGCCGACGATCCCCGCGACATGCGTGCCGTGGCCGTTAACGTCGCCGACGATGCGCATCCTGCCCACGTCGCCGTTGTCTATGTCCGCGGAAGTGGCTCCCTCCGTGCCGCCGGGGCCGACTGGGACCGCGGGGAAGACGCCGTTGTCATGGATCAGCCCCTCTTTATCTGCATATACGCCTCTGCTGTGACACCAGACCCCGTGGCTGCCCTTAAATTCGCCGACATCCAGCGAGACGCCGTTATTTTTGATACCGTTCAGCAGTTTCTTATCGAAGACGAACATATTGTCTTTAAGGTCCTCATGGTCGTAGATGACGCCGGTGTCAAAGACGACGGCGACGACCTCTTGGGAACCTGTCCCATGCTCCCACACCTCGGGCAGTTTTATCCTTTCAGAACCCCACTGCTCTTTCCACATCGGGTCGTTGGGTTTTACGGAGCTGACGGGCATCATATAATTCGGCATCGCCGAGACGACGTCGGGATTTTCCTTCAGCCTCGCGATCAGCTGCGCCGTCGTCTCCCCTGCCGCGCCCCTGAAATGGGCCAGGGCTAGCAGCTCCAATCCGGCAGAGGATGTCCTCTTTGCGGATGCGGCGGGCAGAACCTCTCCGGCGGCTATCGGGCTGAATACCTGGATGAGCTCGGCTCCGGACTCCATGGCGGCCGATGAGGCAGACGCCGCGGCGGAGGTTTTTGCCGACATGACGCCCGCGGCCACGTTTCCGGCTGCCGTCATCTTTATCGCCGCGATCGCCTCACCCTCGACATACCGCGGACCGGCGTATGAGGGCAGGGCGGCGAGCAGGTAAAAGAGCGTAAGTATCAATATTTTTTTCAATGAGACATCCCCTTTTTAATAACTTTAAACAGCTTAATTAAATTGCATATCTCAGCCTATTTATTATACACACAGCAAAGACTGCCGGCATCCGCGGTCCACAGAAAAAGTGGACGGCCCCAACAGGACCGTCCGTCACGGAAACTATGCCGTTATCTATTATGCTTCGCTTTTGCCAGGGTGGTCATCGTCCGCCTTTTTTATATACTTATCCAAAGTCCTGACCAGAATATCCAGATCGATGAGTTTGGCAATATGGCCGTTCATGCCGGCCGCAAGCGCGGCGGAGACGTCTTCGCTGAAGGCGTTGGCGGTCATCGCGATTATCGGTATCGTCTTCGCCTCCGGGTGGATCGATCCCCTTATCGTCTTCGCGGCGCTGTAGCCATCCATCACCGGCATCTGGATATCCATGAAGATGGCGTCGTAGGCGCCGCTCTCTTCGGCCATGAAAGATTCCACGCACCTCTGGCCGTCTCCGGCGCAGTCCACCGTGACGCCGATAAGTTTGAACATCTCCACGGCGATCTCGCAGTTGAGTTCGTTATCCTCGGCAAGCAGTATGCGCACGCCGTTAAATTTCTTCCGCCCTACCGCCGCGCTCTCATCAACCTTTCCGTGCCGGTGCCCGCGGACGGACATCAGTGTGTTATACATGGAAGACTGGAAGAAGGGCTTGGCGAGGAAGGCGTCCGCCCCCGCCTCTCTGGCCTCCTGTTCTATGCAGCTCCAGTCATAGGCGGTTATTATAATTATGAGCGTATCGGGCCCGACGATCCGCCTGATATTTCTTGTAGTTTCAATACCGTCCATTTCGGGCATCTGCCAGTCTATAAAACAGACGTCGAAATCCGCTCCCGTCTCATGGGCCGACCGAACCGCCCTTACGGCCTCTTTCCCGCTCTGCACCCACTTAGCGGCTATTTTCATCCTCTCCAGAAGTATCTTCGCATGTTCGCAGGTGCCAAGGTCGTCATCCACAACGAGGACGCTTAGCGATGCAACGGAGGATGGCGACCTTAACAGAGAAGAGCCGTCGCCGGGCAGCGCCAGCGGAAGTTCGACGGTGAAGGAGGTGCCCTTACCGATCTCGCTCTTGACCTGAATCGTACCGTCCATCAGCGAGACAAGGTTTTTCGTGATCGACATTCCCAGCCCCGTGCCGCCATATTTTTGTGAGATCGTACCGTCTGCCTGTTCAAATGGCAGGTAGAGCCTCTTTAAAAATTCCCCGCTCATCCCGATCCCCGTATCGCTGACGGTAAAATTCATGCGTACGCCGCCGTTTTTCTGCGGTATCTGTTTGATATCAAGTGTTATACTGCCGCCGCTGGGGGTAAACTTTACGGCGTTGGAAAGCAGGTTCAGCAATATCTGATTAAGCCTCATACAGTCGCCGACGACCATCTCTTCGTCGACGCCATTCAGCCGCACCTCAAAGCCGATCCCCTTGTCGCGCGCCTGCTGATATATTATGGAGGAGACGGAGTCCGTAAGCTGGCGCAGCTCAAAGGGTTCCTTAGTTATCGTCAGCTTGCCGTCCTCGATCTTTGAGATATCCAGCACGTCGTTGATAAGCGATAAAAGATGCTTCGACGAAAAACCGATCTTTCTGAGACAGTCCTCCACGCGGTCGCGTTCCTTGATATGCGCCGCGGCGATCGTCACCATGCCGATTATCGCGTTCATCGGCGTACGGATCTCATGGCTCATCCGCGAGAGGAAATCACGCTTCGCGGAGTTGGCCCGCTGCGCGCCGACAAGGGCGTCCTTAAGCGCCTGCTGTGACTCTCTTTCCTTCGTCTCGTCGGAAATGACTACGACGTAGCGGGTTATTCCGTCATTTCCCAAGGTGGGAAGCACCTTCATGTTTATATATCTTTTCTGCATGGTATTTTCCCCGCCGAGAAGGAAGTCTCGCTCCGCCGCCTCCGTCAGAGTCCCCTCCCTGATCTCGCGCAGAAGAGACTCTAATTCGCCGTCGTTAGTATCGTCACCCGTACCAAGCATGGAAAAGAAGGCGCCGCCGCTGACGGAGAGGGCCTCCTGAGAAAATCCCAGTACCCGCTCGCAGTTCTCACTGACATACTCCATCCTACCCCTCTCGCAGATGAGAAAGACGTCGTCCACACTCAGAGATATCAGATCAAAGAGCCTCTGCCTGTAGGCCACCTCCATGCCGCGTTTCCGCTGCAGCCGGTAGCTGAAAAATGAAAAACACACCAATGTCAGGATAAGCATGGCAAGCATCAGAGTCGCCGCGTTAAAGGTCACCGTCGACTCATTCTCAAGCCGTCTCACATTATTGTCGGCAAAGGTCAGGATAGTGTCGAGATCCTTAAAAACTTCGTCATACAGTGGATCGACGTTCTCTTCCAGGTATTTTATCGTTTCGCTGTCGCTATATTCCAGGGCGAAAGCGACGGCCTTCACGCGCGCCGCCACCAGCCTTTCATAATCGGAGACGAGCTTTTTAGTATCAGCCTCTGGTCCGAGGTAACGTTCGGCGATGAGCCCCGCCTGTCTGCGGCTCGCCTCCGTGTTTGAGAGCATATAGCGCTCGGCGTCGTCCCTGCTTTTAAACCTATCGGTCAGCAGCTTCTTTGAGTAATTCTGTACTCCGGAGAGGCGGGAGAGCATATCTTTCGCGGTACTGGAAACCACGTAGGAATGTTTATAGATAATGGTCGTCCGCTCTTTGATGCCGTACATCGAAGAGACGCTTACCGCGACAAGAACGACCGACAGCAGGCATATCACACTCATCAATATGCCTGTGCGCCCGGCCATATTACTGCCCAATTTCATAAGAAGCCCTCTTTTCCAAAATCATAGAAATATATTAACGCGGATATTCCAGACAATCTTTGCCTATCAAAATCTACTTCAACGGTACGGGCTAAGTTCATCGTGGGACATCAATGGAGCGACCTTGTTCATGTTTATATATGTTGTATAATATACCTCTGAATCATAGAAAAAACAATAATTTATGTAGAAATTATTAATAAAAAATAATATTATTGTAATGTAGGCGCGGAGACGAGAGGTTTACCCTAGATGCAAAACCGAAGCTATCTTATTTATGAATACTTCAAGTCAAGGATAACCTTTGGCTGCTATAGCATTTGTGAATCTTTACCGTCGACAGGTACGGTAGGACGGCAGTTTGCCTGCTCGCCGCAGACCGTCCGCAAAGCGCTTCTGCGGATGCGGGACGAAGGCTATATCTTGCTGTCTCCAGGACGCAGGGCAAAGGTCGTCTATGACGCCGGGCATAAAGGGAATCACCTCCTGAAGGATCACCTCCTCGCGCGAAAGGAGGGTCTTTCAGACCTTTACGGCTCCGTTGAATTTATCTGGCAGCGGCTGACGGACACCGGAATCAGGCTCATGGGTGAAGGCGATATCGCCTTTTTAGAGGGCTGCGCCTCAAGAAAAGAGGCTGACCCTCTATGGCTGTTCACCGTCTCCTTTTGGGCGATACTCCGTCCGATAAAAAATGACCTGATCCTTAACCTGTTCTGGGACACGGTACGCTATATACGTTTTCCATATCTTTGGGACAGCGGAGCCAGGATAGCCTCGGATGTGGATTTTCTCAAATCCGGCCTGTTGAGGGTAATTTCCAGTATAAAGAGCGGAGATACCCGCAACATTGCGGAAGCATTCTATGAGTGCTACAGCCGGATCGTTTTAACGTTAAACGCGGAGGCATATTCTCCCGGTGAAGCAGTCTGTCTGCCGCCGCAGATCCCCTTTCAGTGGGAGATATGGCGGATCAGAGCACAAAAATGTTATACCGCCGCCGCCAGTTTGATACAAAAAATCAACGAGGGGATATATCCGGAGGGCTCTTTCCTGCCATCCGCTTCCGCGCTGGCGCACGACTATGGCGTATCCGTAATGACGATGCGCCGCACGATAAGGCTGCTTAACGAGATTTCCGTCACAAAAACCTATAACGGCAGGGGAACGCAGGTCTTAACCATTAATGAAAGACCGCGGCAACAGGAAAAATTATCTCCCGAAATAATGCGCAATATGTCGCTATCTTTGCAGGGGCTGCATCTAGTCTGCCTGACATGCGGTGAAGTGATGCGCGATACCCTGGCAAACGCCGAATCCGCCGACAGGGACGCATTTAAGGAAAGGCTGGAAGGGATATTTGAGAACAAAAACCCTTCCTGCATCCTCCCCGCGTGTCTAAAATTCATCGGTGAAAAAAACCGCCTCGCGTATGTCAGGACGGTCTACGCCAGTTTATATGAATTGTCCGCCTGGACCTCCCCGCTGTTCTCATATCCGCGCAGCTCCGAAGAAGATTACGAGAGCTCAAAATACATCTCAAGAGAGAGTCTATATCTGCTGCGGGCCGGAAAATTCGTGGAGTTCGCCGAGATCTTCCATAAAAAATTAGCTCAGGATTTACCCATGCTGCAAAAACATCTAGCCCAGCTAGGGGCAAATGACGCCCTCGAAATGTGCAGGATGTAAAACACCTCATCGCTCCGCCGCGATTCTCGGTACGGCTCTTCACGCGGCGGCCTCCCGGCTTTCTGCGGCTTCCGCCGCACTGTATCCGGCAGGCACGCTGTAAAGCGTAAACGATGCGGAGGGTCATAAGACTCCTCCGCATCGTTTTTCCTCTATTTCTATTTACCCGTTATTCGATAATGCCAAGCTTCGCGATCGTCTCCATATCCTTGTCGCCGCGCCCGGAAAGGTTCACGATCACGATATCGCCGGGCTTCATCTCCTTCGCCGTCCTCATCGCGCCGGCAAGGGCGTGAGAGCTCTCCAGCGCGGGGATGATCCCCTCAGTGCGGCAGAGCAGCCTGAAGGCCTCAATCGCCTCTTCGTCGCCGGCGCAGATATACTCCCCGCGCCCGCTCACCTTGAGGTCCGCGTGCGCCGGTCCCACGGAGGGATAATCCAGCCCCGCCGCGATCGAATAGACCTCGGCGGGCTCGCCCGCTCCATCGGTGAGCAGGTAACTTCTGAACCCATGGAGAACGCCGGGCTCACCCATCGTGAGGGTCGCCGCGTGGCCGCCGTACGTGAGGCCGCGTCCCGCGGGTTCCACGCCGATAAGGCGCACGTCCCTGTCACCGATAAAGGCCGTGAAGGCGCCGATAGCGTTGCTGCCGCCGCCGACACAGGCGACGACGGCGTCAGGCAGACGGCCCTCGCGCTCAAGCATCTGCGCGCGGGCCTCGTCGCCGATTATGCGCTGGAAATCCTGCACCATCGTCGGATAAGGGTGCGGCCCTACCGCCGAGCCGATGAGATAAAAGAGCGAGGTGTCGGCGCAGAGCGCGGCGAGAGCGGCGTCGACCGCCTCCTTAAGCGTCTTTTGGCCATCCTCTACCGACACCACGTTCGCGCCGAGCGCCTTCATACGCAGCACATTCGGCGCCTGGCGCGCGATATCCACCGCCCCCATATAGATGTCGCATTCCATGCCCATCAGAGCGGCTACGGTCGCCATGGCGACGCCGTGCATCCCCGCCCCCGTCTCCGCGATGAGCCTTTTTTTACCCATGCGTTTTGCAAGCAGAGCCTGTCCGACGCAGTTATTTATCTTATGCGCTCCCGTGTGGTTCAGGTCCTCGCGTTTGAGAAAGATACGCACGCCGCCCGCCTTTTTCGAGAGGTTGAGGCATTCGGTGAGCGCCGAGGGGCGGCCCACATATTCTTTCAGCAAACGCAGGTACTCCTCTTTGAACGCTCCGTCAGCGCGGCATCTCTCATATTCGCGCGCGATCTCCGCCATCACCGGCTCCAGCTCCCTGGGAATATAAGAGCCGCCGAAACTTCCATACATCGCGCCGTTGGGAAAACCCGCCATTATCTCTTCTCTCATGATAAAACTCCTCCTGATCTTCTCTTATCTGATTTCTCTTCTCTATAAAAAAACGAAAGAGGCTCGCTTCCAACCTCTTTCGTTTTCTTCTAAAAACAAAAGAGACCCGGATATCTCTCCAGGTCCCTCGAATTTACACGAAGCAACCGTGGAGCAGCTAAAAGCCGCGCCACCATCCCTTTATATTCGTATTTATGCTGTAAAAACGGCAAATGGGCATAAACATTCTCCTTAATCTTCCTGTCCTTCGTGAAAGGATGATATCACAGAAATATCAGCGGCGCAAGTCTGATATGGCATACGCGGGTCAAAAGCTAAATCGGCGTTTATAAGCACGATTTGCGTCATAAAACGGTGGTTCCGAATCCTCGCCGTATGCTAATACAGCTCCGGTATCGGAACCACCATTTTATTTAGCAACTCGCACTTCTAAACGCCTATTTCCTTCGGGTGGGAAAACAGATAAATTGCTGTTTAGCTTTTACCCTATCGATGATAAACGGAAGTTTTTTCTTAAAGCCTTCCTCTATGAGGAAGGTGGATCGCCGCCGCTTTTGCGGCGAGACGGAAGGAGTGTTGCTCTGTATGGCGCGGTTCCCGCGCCA
>NZ_JAJBUX010000043.1 GCF_020860125.1 Cloacibacillus sp.
CCATAAACATGCAAATGCAATATAATTAAAACAGGAGGTAATGAGTATGTTCAAGAAAATCAGTCTAGCGTCAACGGTGGTCATGCTGTTATTGTTCGCAGCCTCCGCCTCCTTCGCGGCGGGGCAGTTCAAGCCGGAATATAAGATGAGCACGAACGTCTCGGAGATAACGCCTCCCGGCAAGGCCGTGGCATATTTCGCCGAACAGGTGAAGAAACGCACCGACGGAAAGGTGAACATCAAAATATACTGGAACGGACAGCTCTTCGCGGGAAAAGCCTCAAACGAGTTCATGCTGATGAAGAACGGCGTCGGCGACTTCTCGATCTCGACCTTCATGAACTGGGCTCCGCAGTTCCCCGCGGGCAACCTCTTCCTCCTGCCCTGGTTCGTCTCCTCCGAGCCGAATAAATACAAGGCGCTTGACGCGATAGAGAACGGAAAGACCGGCGCGGAGCTCAAACAGCGCCTTAGCAAGATGGGTGTCGAGGTGATCGGCTGGGGCGAACAGGGAGCGCGCGAGCTTACGAACAACGTCCGTCCCGTAAAGACCCCCGACGACCTCAAGAATATGAAGATCCGCGTTGTGGGAAGCCCGCTGCTCATGGACGTATTCAAGGCGATGGGCGCCAATCCGGTCAACATCAACTGGAATGAGACCGTCACCTCGCTGCAGCAGAACGTCGTCGACGGCCATGAAAATCCATATTCGTACATCATTTCCTACAAAGTGTATGAGTTCCAGAAGTACGTCACCGAATGGAGTTACTGGATAGACCCGCTCGTCTACGTGGCAAATAAAAAAGTCTGGAACTCCTTCCCCGCCGATATTCAGAAGATAATCGCCGAATGCGCCGTCGAGGCGGGAATGTACAATAAATGCCTCAGCAGGCTGAACCTTGACGACGGCACCTCCGAGCGCTGGCTCAAGGCCAAGGGGCTGATGCCCGCCGACAATAAGACGAGAGCCGTCGACCCCAGAGCCTATCTCAAAGACCACGGGACCGCGGTGAACGTGCTCACCCCCGATCAGATCAAACAGTTCAGGAATAAGACGGAGAGCGTTTACGGCAAGTGGACGAAGATCATCGGCGCGGATCTTATCGACCTCGTTAAAAAGGATATGGCCTCTGTCCGTTAACGGCCGTTTCTGCTTAAAATCCTGGCGGCGCGGACAGTCGGGCGCCGCCGGGATTTATGGGAGGATTTGCAATGAAAAAGATACTAGATAACTTGGAAGAGATACTCGGCGCGTTCTTTCTCGCGCTTATGGTCTCGATAAGTTTTTTCAACGTGATAACCAGGTACTTCTTTCACTTCTCCATGGCCTTTACCGAAGAGCTGACGCTCTACATGTTTGTCTGGGCGACGATGCTGGGCGTATCGCTGGCTTTCAAGCATGGGGCGAACATGGATGTGTCCCTGCTGTATGACCGCTTTCCCAAGTCCGTCAGAAAGTATATCTATATTTTTCTGATGCTCATGAGCATAATCTTTTTCCTCACCCTGATGTACTGGGGTTATGTGGAGGTCTGCGACGAGATGCAGATGGGGGTAATAACCGAGGCGATGGGGCTGCCTGTCTGCTATTTCACCGTCTCGATGCCGATACTTTCCATTCTCACCGTCGTGCGCATCTCCGTCCACCTGGTTTCTGACGTCAGAGACGGAAATTATTAGAGAGGAGTTTCTTCATGGATGTTTTATATGATCCGGCCCTATGGACGGTCCTGATCTTTCTGTTCCTGCTGCTGATCAAAGTTCCCATCGCGATATCGATCGGAATCGCTTCGCTGGCGGTGGCGTGGCAGTGTGATCTCGGCCTGCCGATGACGAGCTATAACTTCTTCGCTAATATCGCCAAATTCCCGCTTCTGGCAATTCCCTATTTCATTCTCGCGGGCAACATCATGAGCCGGGCCGGGATCGCGACGAGGATTATAAACCTCATACGGATATCCTTCGGCAAGCTCACCGGCGGGCTGGCGATAGCGACCGTCATCGTCGCCGCCTTCTGGGGCGCCGTAAGCGGCTCGCCCGCCGCGACGGTGGCCGCGCTCGGCGTCATCCTCATTCCCGGAATGGTCGACGCCGGATACAGCAGGCCCTTTGCGACGGCGGTAGTCTCCGTCTCCTCCGGCCTCTCCTCGGTAATACCGCCGAGCATCGCCTTCATCATGTACAGCGTGATCACGGGCGTCTCTATCGGCGCCATCTTCGCCGCGGGCTTCATCCCCGGCTTCATCATCGCCCTCTGCATGATCGTGTCCGTCTACCTCTCTTCCCGCAGGCACGGTTACCGCGGGGACAACATCGAAAGAAAACCGGGCGACCTCAGGGCGGCCTTCAAAGAGGCCGTATTCGCCCTCCTTATCCCCGTGATAATCCTCGGCGGGATATACGGTGGGATCTTTACCCCGACGGAGGCGGCGGCCGTCGCCTGCTTCTATGGACTTTTTGTCGGGGTGTTCGTATACCGCTCCCTTTCAATAAAGGTGATCTATGAGGTGCTGGTGGATACCCTCATCGGCTCCGCGATAGTGATGTTCATCAGCGCCTGCGCGGGCCTCTATTCATGGGTCAGCGCCAGCGTCGGGCTGGTGGAAAAGACCTCGGCGCTGCTTATCGGCATCTCTGGCAACGAATATGTGACGCTGCTGATGATATACATAATACTCTTCATCGGCGGCATGCTGCTGGACGCCGTCTCCTTGATGTACGTATTCATGCCGCTCATCATGCCGGTGATGGCCAACTTTGGCTGGGACCCGGTGTGGTTCGGCGTGATGCTCGCGATAATGGTGGCGATCGGCTGTGTGACGCCGCCAGTAGCGGTCAGCCTCTTTGTCGGCTGCCGAATAAGCGGGCTGACGATAGAAGAATTGACGCCGCCGGTCCTGCCGCTGCTCTTCTCGATGCTCTGCGGCATGGCGGTCCTTTCCATATTCCCGCAGATCACGATGTTCCTTCCCAAGCTGATGGGGTTTATGTAACTGGCCCCGCACCGCAAAATACCGCCGGCCTCCGGTTTCCCGGGGCCGGCGGTATTTTTGTTTAGACCGTGTACAGGCAGCCTGTAATGGTTGGGAGCATTACGGACCGCCGCTAAACGGCCGCCGCCAAAAAATAAGATTTTTCTGTGACGGCTGTCCTAGTACACTAGTCTATGATCTCGCATCCTTTGCTCTTCAAAGCGTCATAGAGCCACTCTCTGCTGACATTACCGTTGGCGTACGCCGCAAGCTTTTCCTGCTCCAGAGAATGGAGTTTTCTGGACTCAAGAGCGATGCGCTCCGCGTCATCCTTGGGAACGACGATGATGCCGTCGGCATCCCCGACGATAATATCCCCCGGCATCACGACCTGTTTGCCCAATGCGACCGGCCCCCCTATCTCCCCGGGGCCGTTTTTGTAGGGACCGTTCCCGGTCAGGCCGCGCGCGTAACACGAAAAATCAGTCATATTTAAAATATCGTCGTTGTCTCTGATGTACCCGTCAATGACGAAGCCTTTGATGCCCTTCTGGCGCGCCGTTTCCATCATCAGGCCGCCGCATAGGGCCCGTTCAGCGCCGAATCCGTTTACGACGATGACGTCGCCCGGCTGCGCCAGCTCGATCGCCTTATGAAACATTAAATTGTCTCCGCCCGCCACTTTAACGGTGAATGCCGTCCCGAGAAGCGGGACCTTGTTAAAAGGGCGGATCTCGGATTCAACGCAATATAATCTCCCCATATTGTCCGCAATATTTGCGACAGGCAGGCCTTGAAATAACGAAACTATTTCCTTTGCCGGGCGAGTGATCGATTGAAAAATCCTAAAGCCAACAGACATATGAATCCTCCATTCTTTATGTAAAATACGATATGGAATAAATATTCCTAATATATATATAAAGATAACATAAATTCTTTTTTTGTCAATAACATTGGCTAGAATACAAAAATATCCAATATATTTTACTCTGGCAGGTTATCTTGAAATAGCGTATTATTCAAAGCCTACGTGCGGCTATTTCGCTAGAATCAGCCTCTGGTGCGCTTTTATCGAATGCGGACCAGTTTGTAAATCGGAATAAATAAATCGAAGCTTGACAAAAAAATAAATTTATTATATTCTCGTATCAACATGAAATATTTATTTTATATATTGAACGAATAGGAGATGGTGAGCACATTACATGCAATAAATTTTCCTCTGATGAGCTGCACAAAAGATGTCTGGTCATGCATCCGCAACCATCGC
>NZ_JAJBUX010000044.1 GCF_020860125.1 Cloacibacillus sp.
CTTCCCTACATTTCCTCCGCAAGCCGTCTCATAAGTCTTGACAAACGTCTGATATCATGTAAAATATCTTTTTGTAATGTCGCTATGTGCGGCGTCGCTGAGTGGTAGGATGGCCGAGTGGTCAAAGGCAACAGACTGTAAATCTGTCGGCGTGAGCCTACGCTAGTTCGAACCTAGCTCCTATCACCATTTTTATGTAAAAATGCCCTTACCGCATTAGTGTATGACTGTTGTAAGCCGACTTAGCTCAGTAGGTAGAGCACATCCATGGTAAGGATGGGGTCTCCGGTTCGAGTCCGGAAGTCGGCTCCATTTAACAAGTCAGGCCCCTTTTAGGGGCCTTTTTTATTGCCTGTTACGCTTGTTAAAGTTGTTAAAATCCTGTTATAATCAAGCGCAACGGTTTTTTTTGATTTTTGGTAGCTTGTCAGGGTTGTTAAAGCTTTTTAAAGCCTGTTAAGCTAAAATCAGCACTAAACGGATGCTCCAGGCAGGAAGTTCCGTGTCCGTGGATGGCGTGCCGCGCCTCAATAGCAGGTTTGGCGGCTGGGCGTAATGATAGAAAGTGATAAAAAGAAGGGCTCCGGCAGGGCCCTTCTTTTTATCACTTTATGACAATATTGTTTTGCCGGTAATTTTCTATTGAGTATCTTTCTTTAAGGTCACGATCTTCTTCTCTCCATCATGTTCGATTAGGATGATAAGTGAAGAACCGGAAGCCCATTTGTTGGCGATATATGTATTGATGGCCTCTAGTTCGAGCGTGCTGAGGTCCTGTCCGTTAATTTCCAGTATCTTGTCGTTGATTACAATTTTTGCATTCGCCGCGGCGCTGCCGGGGTCTACGGTTTTTGCCCTATAGCACCCCTGCATATCCTTATCCGTAAGCGTTAGTCCAAGTTTTTTCTCTCTTTCGTTGCCTGATCCGGGGAGCTGGTCGACGGCCTCGTTTCCTATTTGGTCTTTAGGCGTATGGTCTATCAGGTTTTTTACTTCCTTGATTATTGGGACGAGCTGATCGATGCTGCGCTTTCTTTCATAAAAGCCGCCCCAGCCGTTGGATATTTTTTCTGTTTCAGTGACCATCATTTTAATATTGCCGTCTCTTGGAAGAAGGTTGAACCTTACAGTCGTATTCTGCGCCGCCGTCCAGAAGCCGTCGCCAAAGTTTTTATCGAAAGTTAGTTTATAGGGCGTGACTTCGTTTATCGCGAAGTTTTTGCCGGTCATGACTTCAATAAGGACGTCCTGTACCTGCTGCGGCGTGCAGTCTCTGATTGTGGTCGTATATACCGACGCCGCAAACGAGACGGATGCCGTCAGAATAACGAACAATATGGCCATCATGATTTTTTTCATTTCAATCTTCCTCTCAAGAACAAAAATTGTATTATAGAAGAGCTGCCGTTAGTCTATCATGTTTTATGGATTTTTACAGCTTCATGTTAAAGTGTCTTGCTTCATAGCTTTATCCGGGATATTTTTTCTTTGCTCGCGGTCATCAGTGCGGGGCGGCCGATAATGACGGATAATAAAGGGGCGGCGAAACGGGGCGTTTTCTCCAGTGTTAAGATCAACTTCATATAATTTGTACCAGCTGTTCTCCGGCATAATATGGTATGGGCAAAACTACCGGCTTTTCTCTCCTGGTTTTTATCACTATTTAATCGTTATTTTTACTAACGCGGGAATTTTAATGCTTATTATACTGATTTATATATTAAAGCTGCAAAATAATATATAAAACGGCAGTGATGCCGTAATCAGAAGGAGCGTTATTGTTGTGAAGATATCCCCAATCAAAGTTTTGTTGCTGTCGTTTATGGTTTCACTCTTCGCCTTCGGCGGACAGGCCCTCACGGCGGCGGGAGACGCGGTCCGCACCGCCGAACCGTTCACCGGCAAGGTTCTGGTCGAAGGGCTTGACGGCCCCTGGGAGATGCTGTGGGGGCCCGATAATATGCTGTGGGTGACGGAGCGGCTTGGAAAGAGGATCGTGCGCGTCGATCCCGCAAGCGGGGCGGTGCGCGAGGCGGCCCGTATTGACAGGGCAAACGCCGCCGGCGGCCATGAGGGCATCCTCGGTCTGGCGCTGGCGCCTGATTTTCTCAAAAAAGGCGGCAAAAATTATGTCTATGTGGTCTATACGTATAAATCGTCGCCCAGCCAAAGCAAGTCGGATTTTAAGAGGATAGCCCGCTTCCGCTTTGACGCCAAAAGCGAAAAATTAGTCGATGAAAAGGTGATCCTCGACAAGATCCCCGCCGGAGACGACCATAACGCGGGACGTATAGTCTTTGGCCCGGACGGCAAACTTTATCTCTCTCTCGGCGAGCTCGGCCATAACCAGGGCGCCAATATGCTGCTGCCCAACGAGGCGCAGCGCCTTCCCTCAGCCGCGGAGGTGCGCAAATCCGACTGGAGCTCATATGTCGGAAAGGTGCTGAGGATTGAGCCGGACGGCTCCATCCCGCGCGACAACCCGGTGCTTGACGGTGTGAGAAGCCATATCTTCACCTACGGCCACCGCAATCCGCAGGGACTGGTGTTTGTGGGGGAGAACCTCTTCTCCTGCGAGCACGGCCCCTCGACCGACGACGAGATCAACCTGCTGGTGAGCGGCGGCAATTACGGCTGGCCAATAGTAGCGGGCTTCCGTGACAACCAGGCCTACACCTACGCCGACTGGTCGAAGGCCAACAAGAGCGCGATAGATAAGTACGACCCCAACCAGCCCAACATCATCCCCGAGGGCGTGCCCGTGATAAGGGAGCTGGACTGGAACGCGCCGAACTTCAAAGAGCCGCTGAAGACCTTCTATACGGTGCCCAACAGCTATAACTTCAAGGATTCCCGCTTTGAAAAACTGCCGTATCTCTTCTGGCCGACCGTGGCCCCGTTGAGCATCACCTATTACCCGGCGGACGGCGCGATCGAGGCGTGGAGAAATTCCCTCATCATCACGACGCTGAAAACCGGCGAGTTGTACCGGATGAAGCTGAACGCGGACGGAAAGACGCTGCAGGGCGACGCGATACCGTACTTCCATACCGCCAACCGCTATCGCGCGGCGGTCGTCTCCCCCGATACGAAGAGCATCTTCGTCATGACAGACAAGGGCGGCAATGTGCTGGACAGGAATTTCATGCCGACCAGTCAGGTGGAGAACTCGGGTGCGATAATCGTGTTTACATATGCCGGAGAGGGAAAATAATATATCCATTGACTTAACAGTAAGATATTTTTAAGCCGCGGGGCTGTCCCGCATGATAATGACAGATGCATGGCTTTCACATTGGCGGATGGGCCGAATGAAAGCTGTGTATCTGTCCTTTTTTGTCATTGTAAATTTTGCGTGCAGGGAGCGGTGAAAATAAAGAAGATAAAGGAAAAGTTCCGGTAAGAGGCGGGGCTTTTCCCGTCTGCCGCCGATTCCGGTCACGGCGGCCTGATTGTGAGCTGTCTTTCAGAAAATACTATATTGTGGATAAAATACTTGCAAGCAAATGCTAATGCAAAAAAATACAGGTATTTTATAGCGTAAATATAAACATTACACCTGTTTTATAATTTGAGGCCGGTTTGACATTCCCGTACGGCGCTCACTATAATGCTTGCGCGCCGTTATTCCATAATGGTTTTATATAACAATATTCAGTCTGAAGAGGAGCGTTTTAATTATGAAGTTTCTGGAAAAGCTCAGTGATTTTGTGGGTAAGTATATGGCCGTTATCGTCGTCGTAGTCGCGGCGGCGGCGCTTTTCGTACCGGCGGTCCTGATATGGATAAAGACGTCGTGGATCACGACCCTGCTGATGATAGTGATGTTCGGGATGGGGCTGACGCTGGATCCCGTCGACTTCGCCGTAGTCTTTAAGCGTCCGAAGGACGTCATTCTCGGGTGCCTCGCGCAGTTTACGATCATGCCTCTTCTGGCCTTCGCGCTTGGCAAGGCCTTTGCCCTGGACGACGCGCTGCTGGTCGGCGTTATCCTTGTCGGGACCTGCCCCGGCGGGACCTCGTCAAACGTTATCACCTACCTCAGCAAGGGCGACGTCGCCCTCTCCGTGGGGATGACCAGCGTCTCGACGCTGCTCGCCCCGCTGCTCACGCCGGCGCTGACCTACCTTCTGCTGAGGCAGACCGTCTCCGTCGATATGGCGGCGATGTTCATGTCGATCGTCAAGGTGGTGATCCTGCCGATCGCCGCGGGCTTCGTCATCAATAAATTTTTCAGCAGCACCACCCAGAAGGCGGTCAAGGTACTGCCGCTCGTCTCTGTGACGGCCATTGTCATGATCGTCGCCGCGGTGGTCTCCGCCAACTCCGCGAAGATCATGACCACCGGCGTTCTCGTGTTCTCGGTCGTCATCCTGCATAACATTCTCGGCTACGCGCTCGGTTACGTGATCGCCGCGTTTTTGAAGGTCCCGCTCGCGAAGAAGAAGGCGATCTCGATAGAGGTCGGGATGCAGAATTCAGGCCTCGCCACCAGCCTCGCGGCGACCTCCTTCCCCTCCTTAGCGCTGGCCACGGTCCCGGGCGCGGTATTCAGCGTCTGGCACAACATATCGGGAGCCATTCTCGCGAATATATATTCGCAGATGAAGGAGAAATAGCCTCTTACAAATTACCTTTTGCCTACTGCCGGTCCCGTCCCTTCCCCAAAGGGCGGGGCTTTTTTATGGACTCACTTATCATGTGGTTGGGGAACTATTTTTTTCGCTTGGCGGTATCCCCGCGTGCTAAAATATTACCGGCAAGCACCGCAAAAGTATCCAGACTGCCATAATGCCAAAAGATTGGGATGATGAGCGGGTGAAGATAAATGAGATCGTCAAAAGATACTATCCGCGCGAGCTTTTGCCCTCAGAGGGCGCTTCTGCCCTTGATGGGGAGAGCGTAAGGGCGCTGCTCCGCCGATTCGTTGATGAGGCGAACGGCGACCTTGACCGTCTGGGCGACGAACGCCGCCTCTACCTTCTTGAGGATATCCAGATTGACGAGCCGCGTTTCCAGTCGCGAAACGACATCAGCGGCGAGGCGGTGGAGACCTACGCGCAGAACTATGAGAACGGCGCGGATATGCCGCCCGTCGATATCGCCCTGCTTGACGACGGCCGCCTCTATCTGATAGACGGCTTCCACCGCTGCCGGGCAAGGATGAGGATGGGCGCCGCGTGGGGTTTCATCGACGCCGTGCTGCACAAAAATCTCTCAGAGGCCGACGCACGCTTTTTTTCCATAAAAGAGAACATGAAAAACGGTCTGCCGCTGCGCAGCAGGCGCGACAGAGAGAAGGCCTTCGCGATCTATGTCGAAACTGGACGCTGCCGCTATCCCAACGGGATGCTCAAAAGCTACCGCGAGATCGCGGAGGAGCTGACCTTCCTCGGCAAAGATACGGCGAGGCGTTATATGAGCAGCCTTTTCCCAGAGATCGCGAGACAGCTCTCAAACCGTTACGGCGAGCCGGAGGCTGGGCCGTTGGAAGACAGCTCCTCCAAGACGGAACGGCCGGAAAAAAGCGCCGCGCCAGCGCTGCTGAAGAGCCTGAAGAGGACCGGAGAACGGGCGGCGGCGATCGCCACCGACGAGAGCGCCCTCCTGTATGAGCGGCAGCTGCTGGCGCTGCTGAATGCCTCGCGCGCCAGGTGGCGGCGCGGCGTGATCGAAACGGCGGATTACGAGGGAATCCCAGGGAAGGATTAGGCGGTCTGGCCTTCGGAGGCCTTGAGGACCGGCGGAAATGGGCTTCCGCGCCGCATAGGCGAAGGCTGTCTTTGTCAGTAGTTGCTGTACAATTTTTAATCTCGCACCGCTGGTCACAATTACGCCGATGTTGTATAAATATATATGGGTAAATTAAATATCTTTTTGAAATGTGGTGTTATTTATGAAAATGGACGCTCTGAAATATAAATACCCCTCGCGCCGCACGCTTGTATACGGTTCGCGCGGCATGACCGCCACCACGCAGCCGCTGGCCGCGCAGGCGGGGCTTGAAATGCTGAGAAGGGGCGGAAACGCGGTGGACGCCGCGGTGGCGACCGCCGCCTGCCTCACGGTGGTGGAGCCGACCAGCAACGGGATCGGCGGAGACGCCTTTGCGCTCGTATGGACGGGGGGCAAGCTGCACGGCCTCAATTCAAGCGGACATGCGCCGTCGCGGGCCAATGCCGACGAACTTCTTCGCGGCGGCTGGGAAAAGATGCCGCTCTACGGGTGGAAGGCCGTCACCGTCCCCGGCGCTCCCGCCGCCTGGGCGGCGCTCAACGCGAAGTTTGGCCGCCTGCCGCTCGACGTGCTGCTTGAACCGGCGATCCACTACGCGCGCAGCGGCTTTTCCGTCTCTCCGACGGTGAGCCTGCTCTGGAAAAAGGCCTTCGCCGGTTTTGCCAAAAACCTCCACGGCGGCGAGTTTGCCCACCTCTTCGAGTGCTTCACGGCAGAGGGCAAAGCGCCCGCCGCGGGGCAGATCTGGCGCTGCGAAGCGCAGGCGCGCACGCTGGAAAAGATCGCGGAGACGAGCGCCGCCGCCTTCTATACGGGGGAACTCGCGGAGGCGATAGACCGCTTCTCAAAGGAACATAACGGCTGGCTGCGCGCTGAAGATCTCGCCGCGTTCGCTCCCGAGTGGGTCGAGCCGATAGGCGTGAATTACCGCGGCTACGACGTCTGGGAGATACCGCCGAACGGACAGGGCATCGTCGCGCTGATGGCGCTGAACATCCTGAAAAAATTCACGCTCTCGGAGCGTGAATGCGCGCGCAGCTACCACCTGCAGATAGAGGCGATAAAGCTGGCGTTCGCCGAGGCTCTCGCCGAGGTGGGCGACCCGCGCCATATGCGCCGTTCGGTGACGGAGCTGCTTTCGGAGGAGTTCGCCGACCGCCGCGCCGCCCTCATCGACCCGGCCGTGGCCGGGCTTCCGACCTCGGAGCGCCAGACCTCAGGCGGCACGGTCTATCTGGCGGCGGCGGACGGCGAGGGGAACATGGTCTCGATGATACAGAGCAACTACCGTGGCTTCGGCTCCGGCCTCTGCGTGCCTGGGACGGGGATCACCCTGCATAACCGGGGGAATAATTTCTCGCTTGACCCCGCCTCGCCGAACTTCCTCGCGCCGGGCAAGAGGCCCTACCACACGATAATACCGGGCTTCATCACCAAAGACAACGAGGCGGTCGGCCCCTTTGGGGTGATGGGGGCCTTCATGCAGCCGCAGGGACACCTTCAGATGATCGCCAACATGGTGGACTTCGCCCTCAACCCGCAGGAGGCGCTAGACGCGCCGCGCTGGCAGTGGACGGAGGGGAAACGGGTCGGCCTCGAGCAGGGAGTGGAGAACCATATCATCAAAGAGCTAGCCGCGATGGGGCACGAGGTCTATGTGGACTACGACCACAGCTCCTACGGGCGCGGACAGATAATACTGCGCGGCGAAGACGGCGCCCTCATGGGGGCCACGGAGCCGCGTGCCGACGGCTACGTCGCCGTATACTAAAGGACGGATGTTCGGGTACAAGAGGCGTTCCTGACAGAAGTATCAGGCCTGGACCATTTATAATAACAATATCAGCAGGGCAGCCGTTACTTTTATCAACGGCTGCTTTTATTATATATTTGCGGCGGCAGACTGCGGAATCATTTCAGAAAAAGCCTTTATATGCTTGACATTTTTTAGGATAGCTGTATGCTTTTATTAATGTAATTAAAAAAGATACATTTAATTTCCGGAGGTACGGGAAGATGGAGAGATTCGACGTTATAGTAATCGGTTTTGGTAAGGGCAGCAAAGTTCTCACCAGTGCTATGGCAGCTCAGGGCCGGCGGGTCGCGTTGGTGGAGAAGTCGGACAAGATGTACGGCGGGACCTGTCCCAATGTGGGCTGCGTGCCGACGAAGTTCCTCGTCAACAGGGCTGAGATGGCGCGGATAAAAGGCTTCGCCGGTTTTGAGGAAAAGGCGGCCTTTTACGCGCAGTCCATCCGCGATAAAAAGGAACTTCGGGAGAAAATCCTCGGCAAGATGTTCAATACGTTCGGCGGCAATCCGAATATCACGCTCTACACCGGTACGGCGAAGTTCGTCTCGCCGAAGGAGATAGAGGTCAGCGGCAAAGACTTCACCGCCGCGATCACCGCGGATAAGATCGTCATAGATACCGGCTCCGTGCCGTTCATCCCGCCCATCGAGGGACTTAAAGAATGCCGGTGCGCCTATGTCAGCGAGGGCATGCTCGACCTGGAACGGCTGCCGAAGCGGCTGGTGGTGATCGGCGGGGGAAATATCGGCCTTGAATTCGCCTCGTTCTACCGCCAGTTCGGTTCGGAGGTGACCGTGCTCCAGGATCTGCCGGAGTTTTTCCCGAACGAGGACGCCGACGTAGCGGCGGCGGTCAAGGAGACGCTGGCCGGGCAGGGAATAGAGCTCGTTGCCGGGGCTAAGGTGCTCTCGGTGAAGAACGAAGGCGAGGGCGCGGTCGTCAGGTATGCCGCCGACGGAGAGGAAAAAGAGGCTAAATGCGACGCGGTGCTTGTGTCGACGGGGCGCGTCCCCAATACGCGCGAGCTGAACCTCGGGGCGGCGGGCGTGGAGACGACTCCGCGCGGCGCGGTCGCCGTAGACGAAAGGATGCGCACGACGGAGTCAGGGATCTGGGCTATCGGGGACGTCGCGGGCAGTCCGCAGTTCACCTATATCTCACAGGACGACGCGCGTATCGTAATGGATGATTTTAAGGGCGGCGGCAGAACGAGCGCCGGCCGCAACGTTCCCTACAGCGTATTCCTTGCCCCTCCGCTCTCCCGCGTCGGCCTCACGGAAAAGGCGGCGCTGGCAAAGGGATATAAGATAAAGACCGCCGTGATCCCCGTGACGGGGCTGCCGCGGTCGCACGTCCTCGGCAAGTATACTGGGATGCTGAAGGCCGTCGTCGACGCCGATAGCGGGCTGATCCTCGGAGTTGCCCTCTACTGCGAGGAATCGCACGAGATGATAAATATAGTCACGCTGGCGATGAACGAAAAGCTTTCCTACACGGTACTGCGCGACATGATCTTTACGCACCCCGTGATGAGCGAAGCGTTTAACGATCTTTTCGCCGCGATAAAATAAATCACCGTAAATCGGCGTTTATACGCGCCGCTGACTTAGCTCAACAAGGCCGGAAAATCCTCGACGCACGAAAGTGCGCCTGCGGTTTTCCGGCCTTATTTCGCGTCGTCATCGACACGTCTAAACGCCGATTTCCTTCGGGTGGGAAAAGAGATAAACAGCGATTTAGCTTTTGATTTTCTGGAGAGTAATTCGCTGTTTATCATTACCCTATCGAGGATAAACCGGCGGCGGGGCTGTATTGGAAAATGGGGACGGAGGCGTTTGTGTATTCAACTTCCGCCCCCTATCGCGCGGCCGCGCATAGAGGAAAATCACGCGGTAAAAATGATATAAATCGGGGTTTTCTTTAGTGAATAGGCGTGCTATCCTAGCGTTATTGAAACATATCTAAAAATATACTTTAGGAGGCGGCAATGATGACGGGTATTCCTTTAATTATTATCTTTGTTCTGGCAATCATTGTGATGGTGGCGGCGATATCGAAGTATAAGATTCATCCTTTCCTGTCGATAATGGCGGTGTCCCTGATCTTCGGCGTGATCGCCGGGATTCCGCTCAAGGACATTCCGGGAGTGATCGGGGCGGGCTTTTCCGGAACATTCACCAGTATCGGCATCGTGATAATCTTCGGCGCGCTTGTCGGGACCCTGCTTGAAAAGACGGGGGCGGCGCTCAAGATGGCCGACGTGGTGGTAACGCTGGTAGGGAAAAAGAATCCCGAGCTTGCGATCATCATAATGGGATGGATTGTCTCGATACCGGTCTTCTGCGACAGCGGATTTGTCGTGCTCAACCCGATAAGAAAGGCGCTTGTAAAGAGGACGGGGGCCTCCAGCGTCGCGATGACGGTGGCGCTCTCTATGGGGCTTTACATATCCCACTGCTTCATACCGCCGACGCCGGGACCGATTGCCGCGGCCAACGCCCTTGGTATCGGCGATAATATCCTGCTGGTCATCGGGCTTGGCGCGCTGCTCTCCGTTCCCGCGCTTGCCGCGGGGTATATTTTCGCGAAATATATCGGAAAACGTGTCTCGGCGCGCGACGATAACGCCGACATGGATCTGGTGAAGAGCTACGAAGAGCTTATCGCCGAATATGGCAGGCTCCCGGGCGGCGTGATGTCGTTTGCCCCGATAATCGTTCCTATCTTCCTCATGGGACTGGCCTCGGCCTTCTCAATGGCGAAGGTGAGCATCTCCGCCATTATCTTCCTCGGTACCCCGATCATCGCGCTCGCGGTCGGCGTCATCCTCGGCGTAATCCTGCTGGTCCAGTCCGGCAAGGCGAAGGACTTCTACGAGATCACGAACGACACCCTGAAGACCGTCGGCCCGATACTTTTCATCACCGCCGCCGGCGGCGTGCTCGGCAAGGTCATCAGCGTCTCAGGGATGGTGCAGTACATCACGGAGAATTCCAGCGTCCTCTCGACGATCGGCATATTCTTCCCCTTCGTGCTGGCCGCGATACTGAAAACGGCGCAGGGCTCCTCTACGGTGGCGATCACCACCACCGCGGGTATGCTCGCCCCCATGCTTCCCGTGCTGGGGCTCAACACGCCGTCGCTCTCGGCGCTCTGCGTCATCGCGATCGGCGCGGGAGCGATGACGGTCTCGCACGCGAACGACTCCTATTTCTGGGTCGTCACGAATTTCGGCGAGATGGAGACGGAGCAGGGCTACAAGACCCAGACCATGGGCACCTTGATAATCGGGCTCGCCTCGATGGTCGGCGTATTCGTCGCCTATCTGGTACTGAAATAACCGAAAAAAGGCCGCGTTAAGCGAGGCCTGATAAATCGGAGAGGGGCATGTCCGTTAAGGTCATGCCCCTCTCTTCGTTATAAAGTAATCGCGCGAAAGCGCCGCGCCTAGGGGTTATATATCTTCATTCCGGCCCGCTCCGCGGCGTTTTTCAGGTGCGTGAGAGCCGCTTCCTGCGCCGCCGCCGGGTCTTTCGCCATAATATATTTCACCACGCGGCGGTGCTCTTCGAGGACGTTGTGCGCCCTCTCTGGCGAGGCCATCGTCATTATGCGCAGCTCCTTAGCGAGATCGTGCAGCTTTCCCTGCAAAAAGAGGAGAAATTCTATCAATACGGGGTTATGGCTCGCGCGCGCGATCGCCGCGTTGTAGCGGTCATGGGCCTCCGCCCCCGGGGCATTTTCTTTGACGGCCTCTTCCATTCCTCTGAAAGACTCCGTTATCTCCGCGATATCCTCCTGCGTGCGCCGCATCGCGGCGAGCCCCGCCGCCTCCGATTCAAGCAGCGCGCGCATTTCGTAAAAATAGTTTATCTCACCGATCGAGACGGTCTCGAATACATCGGAAAACCTGAACGCCTGACGGCTGCGCGCGTTTTTTACGACAATGCCGCGCCCCTGTTTTGATTCGAGGATATCCTCGTTTTTCAGGCTGGCGATGGCCTCGCGGAGAATGGTGCGGCTCACGCCGTATCTCTGGGCGAGCTCCGTCTCCGGCGGCAGTTTATCTCCCACCGTGAGCTGCCCTGACTGTATCTCCGAGAGGATCAGCTTCGATATCTGTGAAGACAGCCTCTCCGCTTTGACCGGCATCGCCGGGGATATCTTTCTCTCCTGTATATCCATATGGGAAACCCTCTTTCGGAACTGCTCTCTAATCATCATTGTCCGGCCTTTCTATCTAGTTTATCACAAGCGCCGCCGTGAGTTAAACGTGGTATAGGCATAAATGCCAGCGGCAGCATAGTAAACAGCATTGATTCAATTTTTTTAACGATACGAAAAAATGTTTAAAAAGCCCCTCAAAGCTATTGACATATTTTTGTATGATTGTAGTATTATATTATAAAATTATTATTTAAGAAAAACACAGGCAAGGTCACGTTATATCAAAAAGGAGTGGTTTTTTGAAGATGAAAGAGGCACTTATGATGCAGGGAGCGAGAACGATAATGGATAACTGCGTCTCGCTCAAAGCGGGCGAGACGATCCTGATCGTCACCGATATGGTGCAGGAGAACATCGCCAAGGTCCTGGCCACGGCGGCGGTGGAGCGCGGCGCTGAGGTAGTGGTAAGCACGATGAAGCCCCGCCAGCGCGCGGGCGAGGAGCCGCCGAAGCTCATCGCCGAGAGCATGAAGTTCGCCGACGTCGTCCTCATTCCCGTGAGCTATTCTGTGACGCATACCTTCGCTGTGAAGGAGGCGGCGGAAAACGGCGTGCGCCTGCTCGTCCTCACCGATTTTACGGAGGATATGCTCATCTCCGGCGGCATCGAGGCCGATTTCAGGGCGATCAAGCCGGTCTGCAAAGGGGTGGCCGACGCCTTCGCAAAGGGCAGCAAGGTGCACGTTACCTCGCCGGGAGGCACGGACCTTTGGCTCGATATCACCGGCAGACGCGGCAACGCCCTCTACTGCGTGGTGGAGCCGGGGGAATTTTCCACGATCCCGACGGTCGAGGCCAACTCTTCGCCCGTTGAGGGATCGGCGAACGGACGCATCGTTGCGGACGCCAGCGTTCCCTATCTGGAGATCGGCGTGCTGAACGAGCCCATCGTCGTGGACGTCAAAGACGGTTTTATCACCGATATCAGAGGCGGCAGGCAGGCTGAGGTATTGAAAAAAGACCTCGCGAGCCACAACGACCCGAACTGCTATAACATCGCGGAGCTTGGCGTCGGCCTTAACCCCAAGTGCAGGCTCTGCGGGATCATGCTTGAGGACGAGGGCGTGATCCCCACGGCGCATATAGGGATAGGCACGAGCATAACGCTTGGAGGCACCGTCAAGGCTCCGACCCACTACGACCTTCTGATGTGGAACCCGAAGATAGAGGTCGACGGCAGAGTGCTCGTCGACGGGGATAAAATTTATTTATAGATGCTGAAAAGGCATAATGCGCTGTTACATTTGCGTTATACAAAACATAAAACGGGGAGGTAATTAAAATGAAACGAGTAATTATGTTGTTGGCAGTGCTATTATTATCGCCTATTTTTCCCGGAGGATCATTTGCCGCCGAGGCTCCCTTCCACATAGGGATCGCCACGTTAACCGTCTCGCAGGCGGAAGACACTTACCGCGGGGCCGAACATATGGTAAAAAAATATGGGGACACCAGTGACGGCGGGATGATCAAACATATAACCATGCCGGATAATTTTATGCAGGAGATGGAGACGACGATATCACAGATTGCCGGTCTGGCGGATGATCCTAAGATAAAGGTAATTGTCGTTGGCGAGGCGGTCCCTGGAACTACAGAGGCGCTGCGCAGGGTCAAGGAAAAGAGAGACGACATAATCTGTCTTACCGGGTCTCCGCAGGAAGATCCCAACGTTATCTCTTCCGTGGCGGACTACAGCGTCGCGTCGGATAAAATCATAAGGGGATATCTGAATATATACGCGGCAAAAAAACTTGGCGCGAAAACCTTTGTAATTATCTCTTTTCCCAGGCACATGAGTTATGAGCTGCAGGCCCGACGCCGGGCCATTTTTGAAGAGGCGTGCAAGGATTTGGGATTAAAATATGTCTTTGAAACGGCGCCCGACCCGGTAAGCGATGTCGGCGTCGCGGGAGCGCAGCAGTTTATCCTCGAAAAACTTCCGTCATGGATAAATAAATATGGAAAAGAGACCGCTTTTTTCTGTACAAACGACGCGCAGACAGAGCCGCTTCTCAGGCAGGTGGCGAAATATGGCGGAATATTTATCGAGCCGGATCTGCCCTCTCCGCTTATGGGGTATCCCGGAGCCCTGGGTATAGACCTTAAAAATGAAGCTGGAGATTGGCCCGCGATCATGAAAAAAGTTGAGGCCGCCGTTATCGCGGCTGGCGGAAAGGGACGGATGGAAACTTGCGCATACTCTCAAAGCTGGGCGACGGTCTGCGCGCTGACTGAATACGGAAAACGCATCGTCGAAAAGAAGGCGACGCTTGGCAAATCTAAAGACCTGCTGGAATGCTACGCCTCGTATACTCCCGGAGCCGAATGGTTCATAAGGCCGTATACGGAGCTTGGAACAGGCGTAACCAATAGAAAATACCAGCTCATCTATCAGGATACATATATTTTTGGCAAAGGTTATCTTAAACTTACGGATGTGAAGGTTCCGGAGAAATATTTTAATCTAAAGAATAAGTAGGATTTTAACTTTAAATATGTCTGCCGGCTAATTGATCTAGTATTTTAAAAATTAGCTGGCAGAAAATATATTTTATGGAACTCCGCTGAGGATGTGTTGTCGATGGATTTTAGGGAAAAATTAAGCGCACTCCGTAAAAAAATGGCTAATGACAATGTCGGGGCATTAATAATATCTTCAGCCGATCCCCATCAGAGTCCCTCTGTGTGTGCGCACTGGAAGGCCGTACAGTGGCTTACAGGTTTTACGGGTAGTTTGTCCACATGTATAGTGTCGCGCCAGTCGGTGGCGATGTGGACTGACGGCCGCTACCTTTTGCAGGCTCAGAGAGAATTGAATGACAAAGATATAGAAATTTATATTTCGTCAGATGCGGAAGCTCCCAGTCATGCCGAGTGGATACGCGAACATATTGGGCGTGAAGAAAAAATCGCAATAGATAAAAAGCTGTTTTCAGTAGAGGAGTACCGTTCTATTAAAAGAAATCTGGGGCCGGGTTTCATAGTAGAGGATAGGAGCGGGTATGTTGACGAAACTTGGCAGCCGCGCCCCCTAATATCGTCCGAACGGCTGTTTGAACTTGACGTGTCATTTGCCGGAGCGTCACGGGTGGAAAAAATCAATATTATCCGCGGCCGGATGAAGAAAAAAGGCGCGGAGCAATATCTTGCCGCCTCTCTTGACGCGGTGGCATGGCTTACAAACCTGCGAGGTCATGATAATCCGATATACCCGCTGTTTCACTCGTATCTGTTTATCACGGGAAAAATTGCTGTTTTATATACGAATCTCTCTAAAATTGATGATATCACCGCGGAAGGGTTAAGAAAAGATAATATTTTACTGCGCGAGACTTCAGATATATTTAACTTCCTGCCCAATGAGACGGCCGGTAAATCCATCTATTTGGACCCGTATAAGATTTCTGTCAGCCTGTTTGAGTCATTATCTCCGTCTGCGTCTGTTATAGAGGGAATAGATCTGATTACCCATGTTAAATCTATGAAAAATGAAATTGAGCAGAAAAATATCCGCATGAGTAATATAAAAGAGTGTGTGGCGCTCTGCAGGCTCATAAAATCTGTCAAAGAGAATGTAAAAAAAGAGATTTTCCTTGATGAGTATATGATTGGCCAGAAGGTAAATGAATTTCGTAAGATTGAGCCTACATTTTTACAACCGGCGAATATTCCGATAGTAGCCGTGGGAGAGAATGCGGCTTTGCCGCACTATAAGCCGAAGAAAGAAAAAAGCTCCAGGCTGGAGGCAAAAGGGTTTCTTTTATTTGATCTGTGCGCTCACTATCTTACGGGAAGTACGGATATAACGCGGACAATTCAGATAGGCTGTTTAAGCGATGAGATGCAGAGAGACTATACGCTTGTCCTTAAGGCCCACATCGCTCTTGCGATGCTGACTTTTCCGTATGGAACGACCGGTTTTGTGATTGATGGCATCGTTAAATCCAGCCAATGGCGCAATCACATGAATTATGATACAGGAACGGGGCATGGAATAGGTTTTTGTCTTGATATACATGAAGGTCCATGCAAAATAGTAAACGAGTTCACGCCGTTTTTCCCTTACGCGATGACAACGCCGCTTGATGTGGGGATGTTGTTTTCAAATGAACCCGGAGTATATAAAAAAGGCAGGTTCGGAGTCCGTCTGGAGAATGATATTCTTGTTCAAGAAGATTGCATAAACGAATTTGGCCGTTTCTTGAAGTTTGAAACGCTGACCTATTGTCCCTTCGAGCTGGGGGCGATAAAAAAGGAGCTGCTTTCCGTTGAAGAGCTTGAGTGGCTGAATAAATATCATGAAAAAACCTACGAAGCTCTTTCTCCATACCTGAATGAAAAAGAGAAAACATGGCTTTGGTATGAAACGAGGAAGCTGTAAGCTGCCTGCGTTTTTACAATAGGAACAATCAATTTCTAAGCGCCGTAGAGTAGCCGCAGTCTCTATGGCGCTTATTCTAAACATGACGCGGCCCCTCTCGTTAGGATAATTCTCTTTTACGCAAATATCTTACGGGGGGTATCGTTATCAGTATCCCCCGCGCCGGTCATCTCCGCGAGTTTTTCATAGAAGCGCCGGTCGTCTTTCGCGGTGCGTTTGGCCGGTCCCTTGGTCCGGCCGCCGGCGCGGCGGTATTTGGCTTTGAGCTCGCGTTCTTCGAGGCTGGATTCCATGCGCTCCTGGAGATATTCGAAACCTGTCGGCCCGAGGGCGCGCGCCCCCTTCGCGAGCACCATCGCCGCGAGGCCGATGTCCTGTGTCACGACGATGTCGCCGGCGCGCGCGAGATTTATTATTTTCAGATCGGCCTCCTGCGGGTCGCCGCCCACGGTGATGTGATGCTCCGAGACGATCTCGTGGTTGAAATTCGCGACCGTCACAAGCTCCACCCCGGCCGCGCGGGCGAGCTTTGCCGCGGCCTCGAATGCGCCGCGCGGGCAGGCGTCGGCGTCAATGATTATCCGCACAGCCGCAGAGGCGAAGTTTAATTTCGCAGATCATCTGTTTGCCGTACCGTTTATCTCACTTCATACAGCCGCAGATCTCGGTGTTGTCACCCGAAGCCGGCTCGGCCTTGATCTCGGTTATCTTTATACGTCCCTCGCGGTGGAGCGTGAGGGCGAGTGAAATGATCGTCGCCGGCGTGACGCCGATGTCCCGCGCCAGTTCATCGGGATAGAGGGCGCCCTCTTTTTCTACGGAGCTGATGATCGTGTCGCTCAGACAGGCCACCCACTGGGAGAAGAGCTGCTGCATCTCGGGGGTGTTTGAGGCCGCGAGCTGGCTTATCCTCACGACCGAATCGAATATGCGCGCCGAAACAAGTTCCAGCGACTTTACAAGTTGTCTCATATCCTGGTCTTCAAGATTTTTTATATCGATATTCATAGAAATTACCTCCTTGATGGTATGTCTTTCATGCCACTGTGAATTATAATATAAATTAGCACTTTTGAGAGAAGGGATGGAATCACAATGTCCGTTATCACGATAGATGATGAAAAAATCGGCGTATTATCCGACACACACGGAAGTTTCCCCGCTTGGCGGAAGGCGCTCGCGCTCTTCGGCCCGGAGGTGAAGACGATCCTGCACGCCGGCGACGTGCTCTATCACGGCCCGCGCAACAGCGTCCCCGGAGGTTACACACCCGCGGATCTCTTTGAGGCGATAAACGGTTTTCAGCACGGGGGCGGCAGGGTGCTGATCGCCGAGGGAAACTGCGACGCCGCCGTCGACCGCATGGTGCTCGAACCGGAGATGGAGAAGTGCGTCTCTCTGGTATGGCGCGGCAAAAAGATCCTCATGATGCACGGTGACAACTTCTCACTGCTGCGCGAGATGGCGCGCTACAATAAGGTGGATCTTGCAATATCCGGCCACACGCATATCGGCTCGCTCGTGCGCGAGGGGGGAGTGATCTTCCTCAACCCCGGCTCGACGACGATACCGAAGGGGCGGGACCCGGAGAGCGCCGCGATTCTTGACGGCGAGGGCATCAGGATAATGACTCTCGACGGAAGGGAACTTCACTTTGAAAAATGGTAAGAGCGGGGTGCCGCCGGTATTCAGACCACGCAGGTTCTGGACCTCGGTGCTCTGGCTCGTATTTCTCGCGGCGGGGGCCGCGTTCAGCTGTATATTCGGCGTATTCGCCTTTTTTACGGCGGTGCTGGTCGCCGTCTTCATCGGACTGAACGAGTTTGGCCGCTGGCCCTATAAGACGAACCTTGTTATCTGCGCCGGGACCGCCGTGGTGGTCGCGGTGGCGGGGATATTTACCTGGATGGAGATTACATCGCTCTTTGTGCTGTTTTTTACGATGAGCGCCTATATGTTCTATTTCAGAGACCGCACGAGCCGCCTGATACCGGCGCTTGAGACCTTCGCCGCCTCTCTCGCGAAGGCTCCCGATTTTGATTCGATAATTGAAAACGCCTGGCGCGGCATGCAGGAGATGGCTCCCGCCGCCGCCGTCTTCGTTATCCTTGCCGATATCGAAGGCTGTCTTTACATACCGGACCATTTTGGCCAGCCGGGGCGCGCTTTGAAGAGAAACGGCGGCACTCCCTGGAAGGTATTCACCTCGGGACGTCCGATAAATATTCCGCGCGTCTCGACAGGGCGGGATCAGCCGCTGGACAGGGACGCGCTCTCGCTGATCTCCGTGCCGATCACCGCGCGGGCGGAGAAGCTCGGCGTGCTCCAGCTGGAGGCCGGTACTGCGGGAGCCTTCAGCGAGGAGGATGTGGCGAAGCTTTCGCTTGCGGCGATGATCATCGGCCAGGAGCTGTATATGTTCGAGGCTTCGGAGGTCGTTGAAGAGGAGGACGGCGTCGATGATCCTGATTGATATGCACGTGCACAGCCGCTTTTCCGACGGTACCTTCACGCCGGAGGAGCTCGCGGCGGCGGCGCGGCGGCGCGGACTTTCGCTGCTGGCGCTGACAGACCATGATACGACCGCCGGGCTTGCTCCCTTTATGAGGGCCTGCGTCAAAGACGGGGTCAAGGGGCTCTGCGGGATCGAACTTTCGGCGGAGGCTCCCTTTACGCTTCATATATTGGGCTACCGGATATCGCCGGGAGCGGGCAGGCTGGAGGAGCGGCTGGGCTATATCCGCGAAAGGCGCGACGCGCGCAACCTTCTGATCTGCGAAAAGCTGCGCGCGCTCGGGCTGGACGTCGCCATAGACGAAGCGCGCGAGATATCGGGCGGCGAGGTGGTCGCCCGTCCGCACATCGCGCGGCTCCTGATAAATAAGGGCTACGCGGGCAGTGTCACGGAGGCCTTCACAAAATATCTCGCGCGGGGGGCCGCGGCCTATGTGGCGCGCGAGAGGCTCTCCGCGGAGGAGTGTATCTCGCTCATCCGCGAGGCGGGCGGCGTGGCGGTACTGGCGCATCCTTTTCAGTGCCGGCTTGACGACGAAGGGCTGGAGGCGCTGCTTTCCAGGCTCAAGGGGGCCGGGCTGTGGGGGATGGAGGCCATCTACGGCGCAAACTCGCCGGAGACGACCTACCGCCATCTGAAGATGGCGGGGAAGTTTGGCCTCTACGCGACCGCCGGTTCGGATTTTCACGGAGGCAACAGCCCCGGGACGGAGCTCGGCATGCCGGTCTGCGAAGATCTTCTTCCGTGGGCCAGGCTGGGTATAAGATAGAACAAGAGGATTCTCTGGATAAATACCGCAGGAGGTAAAAGGAAATGTATCATAAAATAATGGATTTCAGAAGCGATACAGTCACCAGGCCGTCGGAGGAGATGCGCCGCGTCATCGCGGCCGCCGAGGTGGGAGACGACATATACGGCGACGACCCTTCGTCAAACGCGCTCTGCAAATATGCCGCGGAGATAACGGGTAAAGAGGCGGCGATCTTTGCCTGTTCGGGAACGATGGGCAACCTTCTCGCCTTTACGACGGCCGGACGCCACGGAGAGAGCCTGCTGGCTGGCAAGCGCTCCCATGTGTGGTGCGCCGAGGTCGGCGGCTTTTCCTCTGTCGCCGGGCTCTGTCCCTATCCGCTGGTTGACGACGAGGGCGTTCCCGATCCCGCGGAGCTCGCCGTAGCGAGCAGAGCCGACAACGACGTCCATCACCCAGATACGACGATACTCGCGCTTGAAAACACCCATAATTACACGGGCGGCATCGCGGTGCCGCCGGACCGCTTCGCGCAGACCGCGCGCGAGGGACGCCGCCTCGGCTTCCACGTCCATCTTGACGGCGCGCGTATCTTCAACGCCGCTGTCCGCCACGGCGTCGACGTGAGAAGGTACACCGACGAGGTGGATTCTGTGCAGTTCTGCCTCTCCAAGGGGCTTGGCGCGCCGCTCGGCTCGATGCTCTGCGGTTCGCATGAACTGATCGAGGGGGCGAAGAAGTGGCGCAAACGCCTCGGCGGCGCGCAGCGGCAGGTAGGGATCGCGGCTGCCGCGGGGCTTTACGCGCTGAAAAATAACGTGGCGCGCCTCGCAGAGGATCACGCCAACGCCGCGCTGCTCGTCGATCTGCTCAAAAGGGGCGGCGTAGAGGTGGAAGAGCGTCCCAATATGACGAATATGGTATTTTTCCCCCTCAAAGAGGGGCAGGTCGGCGACGCGGAATTTGAGGCGAGATGTCTTGAAAAGGGGCTGCTGGCGCACATGATCTCGCCGCGCCGCGCGCGCTTTGTGACGCATCTCGACGTTGACCGCGAGGATGTGGAGCGCGCCGCCGCGATAATCCTGGAGGTCCTTTCGGCGTGATAAAATTTCTACCCCACAATGAAATAGAGGCGCTTGCCGCCCACATGCTCGATCTCGCCTCGCGAAAGGGCGCCTGGGGCGCGGACCTTCTCTACAGCGAGGGCGGCGGCAGCGGGCTGACGCTCAAGGACGGTGAAACGGAGGAGTGTGTCTCCGGCTCCTCCGCCGGCATCGGCATCAGGACGATAATGTCCGACGGACGGCAGGGTATCGCCTACGGCAGCCGGCTCGACAGGGACTCCGTGGATTCGCTCGTCGAGTGGAGTCTCCACAACGCGCTGGCCTCGGAGCCGGAGGAGGGCATCACCCTCTACGACGGGCCGCTGGTGCGCTGCGAGGAGCTTGAGGCGGAGGACGGGCGGATACGAGAGATCACCGCCGCCGACCGCATGAAATATTGTCTTGAAATGACACGGGAGGCGAGGTCGCTCGACAGCCGCGTCGTCTCGGTCCGTTCCGCCTCCTGGCGTGACGGCTGGGGAGCCTCCTTTTTCGCGACGACGAAGGGACTTTCGGGCTGGGAAGAGGGCTCAAGCGCCAACTGCGGCGTTATGGTGCTCGCGCAGTCCGGTGAGTTTACCGAGATGGGCGGTTATGGAATGGAGGCGCTGTGCCTGGACGAGCTGGACATCCAAAAGAGCGCGCGTACGGCGGTGGAACAGACCGTTGCCTCGCTGGGCGGCACGCAGCTCGACACCGAAAGCTATACCATAATGATAGAGCCGGAGACGGCCGCCGCGCTTGTCGACGTCATCGGAGGCCTATTCTGCGCCTCCGACGTGCACCGCGGGCGTTCGATGATGAAGGGCCGTCTCGGAGAGCTTGTCGCCTCTCCCTGTCTTAATCTCACGGACAACGGACGTATCCCCTGGAAGCCCGGCAGCTCCTCTTGGGACTCCGAGGGTGTTCCTACCGGACGCACGGAGCTGATAAAAAACGGCGAGGCGAACGCCTTCCTCTATAATTTGCAGTATGCGATAAAGGACGGCGTCAGCTCCACCGGCAACTGCTCACGCGGGATGTCCTCGCTGCCCGACGTGGGAACGACGAACCTCATCCTCGAGGCGGGGACGGAGAGCCCGGAGGCGCTGCGCTCCCGGATCGCCAGCGGGATGTACGTAACGGAATTCATGGGGCTGCACACCATCGACCCGATCAGCGGTGATTTTTCGATCGGCGCCAAGGGACATCGGATAGAGAATGGCGAGATCACGACGCCGGTAAGCGGTGTCACGATGGCCTCTAATCTGCTAGAATTTATGAAGAATATCTCGGCGGCGGCCTCCGATCTGAAATACTCAGGTTCGGTGGCGGCGCCAACATTGGTGGTTGATAATGTTGTCATTGCAGGTAAATAAAAAAATATTCACGAGACTTATAACGGGGCTCCTCTCGCTCTTCATCCTCTCGGCCTCCTGCGCTTTCGCCGCGGAGAGCCTCTCCTTCTGGAACGGGGAGGTCAAAAAGGGCGACGTCACGATGCGCCGTAACGGAACGATGCAGGAGGTCGCCGTCGACGAGGTCATCTCGTCGCTCGGCTTCATACCCAAGAGCGACGCCTCCTCGATCATTGTGGTGCTGGAGGGAAAGAAGATCGAATTCTGGAACGCCTCGAACGTCGTGCGCGCCGCCGGAAGCATCATCAGCTTCCCTCTGCCGGTGAGCAATACGGACGGCCACTGGTGGGGCGAGGCCAAGTCGGTGGCCGAGGCCTTCGGTTACTTCTACGCCGCGATAGGCAAACCGGCCGCTTTCCGCTGGGGCGCATCCTCGGCCGCGCCTCAGCCTGCCGTACAGCCGAAGACCGCGGAGCCGAAGGCGGAGGAAAAACCCGCCGAACCGGAAAAGAAGCAGGCGGTAAAGATCCCGCCGGCGGAACCCGCGCTGCAGCCGGCCGAACCGGAGGAAAAATATACCCCAGCCGCACCTGCCGTGGCTTTCAGCGGCAAGGCGCGCCCGATCGTCGTCGTTGACGCTGGGCACGGCGGGCACGATCCGGGAGCCGCGGCAAACGGCGTGCGTGAGAAGGACATCAATCTCAAGGCGGCGCTCCAGCTAGGCGAGATACTGCGCCAGTACGGGATCGACGCGAGGCTTACGCGCAGGACGGACGTCTATCTGAAACTTGCGGAGCGTACCGCCTTCGCGAACAAAAACGAAGCCGACGTATTTATAAGCCTTCACTGTAATTCGATGCCCAAAGGACGGTCGAACGTCGCGGGGCTTGAATACTACATCATGGCCCTTCCTTCTGACAAAGACGCGATGAACCTGGCCATCGCGGAAAACAAAGAAATTTCCGCCGGTGTGGACAGCGCCGCCGAGGCGCAGCACGCCGACAAAAAGACGCAGTTGCTGCTCAAGATATTGGGAGACATGCAGCAAAATGATAAAATAAGTGAAAGCACGGCGCTGGCCGAGGTTATGCACAAGGCGGCGAAGTCCGGCTCCATGCCGATGCGGAAGGTGGCGCAGGCTCCTTTCTTCGTTCTGCGCGGAGCGGGAATGCCCGCCGTACTCGTTGAAATGGGATATCTCACCAACGCCGCGGAGGCGAAAAAACTCAGTTCTGCCTCCTATAGGGAGGCGCTCTGCCGCAGCATTGCGCAGGGGATCGTGCAGTACATCAAGGCGCATCCCACGCAGAGATAGGCAACAGCGATTGAATATGGCGGCCTGCGCTCCGGTCACCGGCCCGCGCAGTGAGTATGGGCCGCCCGTTCGCCCTGAGCGGAAAACCGAACCTGACGGCGAAAGCCGTCGTTTTCCCGTCCGCAGCCGAACGGACGAAAATATTTGACCGGTGTTTTGCTGGCGATTATGATACGGAGAGATAGATTGGGAGGACTGTTAATGAGGGATTCAGAGGGAAGACAGCGGCACTTTGTGATACAGGATAAGAAGGACGAAAGTTACGACTCTCCGTCCGTGCGCCGCCGCGGGATCATAAAGGGGCGCGAAGAAGAGGCCGAAGAGGTTCTCGAAGAGCTGCGCGCGCCGCGTCCCCGCAAATCGCTGCGCGAACGCGAGATGGAGGAAGAGGAAGAGTCCCGCACCCTGCGCCGCGGCCGCGGCAAAAAGCGCCTGAAAGAGGAAGAGGACTACGATTACGAGGAGGAGGACGAGGAAAATTACGGCTCCAAAGCTCCCAAAATCGTCCGTGTCTTTGCCTGGGTCGCGCTGATGATCATCCTCTTTGCCTGCGGCTACCTCGCCACCAACTACTTCTTCAGCTGGTCCGACAAAAAGGGCGGAGAGCGTATAGGCAGCGTCTACGGCACGGGCTCCGAGGTCAAAGAATCAGCGGCGACGGAGGAGACTCCCGCCTCCAATACGAAATATACCCTCTATCTGCCAGACGGCGATGGCTTCCAGAGCCGCGGCATCGATATAACCGGCGGCGGCACGAGGGAAGAAGACATCGCGAAAGTGATGTCGATGTACGTTGACAGCCTGAAAGAGACGAAGGCGCTCGACCCGGCGGTCTCCATAAACGAAATATTCCAGAGCGGAGACTGGCTCTATCTCAACATGACTCCCTCCTTCCAGAGCTCGCTCAAGAGCCTTGGCAAGGCCAAGGCGGAGAAGCTGCTCAGCGGCTTTACCAAGACGGTACAGGAAAACTTCCCGCCGCTGAAAAAGGTAAAATTCTACGTGAACTCCAAGGAGATCACCGACAAAACCCCCGTGGACCTCACACAGCCCTGGGAAAGGACCAATTAAAATGGCTGAATTGATCCGTATAGACGGGCGCGGCGTGGAGACGCTGCGCCCGATAACCTTTGAGCGCGCCGTCAGCCGTTACGCCGAGGGGTCGGCGCTTGTCAGATGGGGCAACACCCATGTCCTCTGCACCGCCTCTGTCGACGAAAAGGTCCCGCCTTTCATGCGCGGATCCGGCAGCGGCTGGATAACCGCGGAATACTCGATGCTCCCGCGTGCGACGCATCAGCGCAGCCCGCGCGACATCAGCAGGGGAAAACAGAACGCGCGCGGCAGCGAAATACAGCGGCTCATCGGCCGCTCTCTGCGCGCGGCGGTTGATATGACGAAGCTCGGCGAGCGGACGATCACCATTGACTGCGACGTGCTCCAGGCCGACGGCGGCACGCGCACCGCCTCCATTACGGCGGGCTTCATCGCCCTCTTCGACGCGCTGCGCTGGCTTCGCGCGAACGAGAGAATCGCCGCCATCCCACTTAAGAACCAGATCGCCGCCGTCAGCGTCGGAAAGGTAACCGGAACGCCGATGCTCGATCTTTGCTACGAGGAGGACTCCACGGCTGAGGTTGACGCCAACCTTGTTATGACCGGCGCCGGAGACTTCATCGAACTGCAGGGGACGGGAGAGGGCGGCTCCTTTTCTTACGCGGAGCTTGCGCAGATAATCGACCTCGGCTGGAGCGGCATCTCGGAGATACACCAAAAACAGCGCGAAATACTCGCGCTCAGTGAAGAAGAGAGAGAGCTGTTTGAAAAATGCAGATGATCCTTGCGAGCACAAACAGGGGAAAATACCGCGAGATGAAGGCGCAGCTGAAACCGCTTGGCGTCGAACTTCTCTTCGGCGGCGACTTTGAAAAGCCGCTTGAGGTCGACGAGACGGGAGAGAGCTATGCGGAAAACGCGCTGCTCAAGGCGAGGGCCTGGGCCGAGGCCACCGGCCTGCCGGCGCTTGCCGACGACAGCGGCCTGGAGGCGGAGGCTCTCGGAGGAATCCCGGGGATACATTCCGCGCGTATTATTGAGGGCAGCGACCGGGACCGGATGTACTGGCTGCTCGGAGAGATGAAGGATAAAGAGGACCGCCGCGGACGCTTCGCCTGCGCCGTCGCGGTAGTCTTTCCTGATAAAAAAGAGCCGCTTACGGTCACAAAATATTGTCCGGGGCGGATAACGCGCGAACCGGCGGGCGAGTCCGGCTTCGGCTACGACCCGATATTCGTCCCCGACGGCTTTGACAGGACCTTTGCCGAACTGGGTGACGAAATAAAAAATAAAATTTCCCACCGCGCAATGGCCGTAAAAGGTATAGCCGAAAAGCTCATACCTGTGGTACAATCATACGCTGTACGTGGTATGTAAAAATACTCGGGCGAAGCTGCGGCTTTGTCTCTTTATCTAGAAAATTTTGGAGGTGTGGTTTGTGAAAATTCTTCTTGGAATAATTCACATCCTTGTTTGTCTGGCTCTCATCGCTGTCGTAATGATGCAGCACAGGAAATCCGGCGGCTTCACCGGCGCGTTCGGCGGTGGCGGAACGCAGGCAGATATGAGCGGCACCTGGCAGCGCATGTCCGGCCTTACGAAGGTCACGGCGGTGCTCATGGGGGCCTTCATGGTCATCTCGATACTTCAGGTTGTCATCAGGTAAGCAGGACGACGATATGACCGTAAAACCTCTGGACGGCCAGAAAGATATCGCCTCATACGAACACGTCGGCGGACGGCTTTTTTCCGCGACACATGAGGAGATACTCACGGGCTGGACGACGGATATATATTTTCTTAAAACACGTGACGTCCTGAGATCGGCGGGACTTCTTGAGACCCCAGTGGTCGCCGAAGTGTTCACGCGCAAAAGGGGAACCTTCGCCGGCTCGGAAGAGGTCCTGAATCTCTTCCGCAAACTCCTGAACCCTCCACAGGTGGAGGCGCTTGCCGAGGGCGAAAGCTTCGAGGCGAAAGAGGTGCTGATGCGTATCAGCGGCACCTATGAATCGTTCGGCCTCTATGAGACGGTGCTCCTCGGAATGCTCGCCTCGTCGACCGGCTGGGCTACGGCCGCCAAAGAGTGCGTCGAGGCCGCGGAGGGCAGAAGCGTCCTCTGTTTCGGCGCGCGCCACGTCCATCCCGCCATCGCGCCGGTTATGGAGCGCGCGGCGAAGATCGCCGGCTGCAGCGCAATGAGCTGTATCCTGGCCGCGAAGCTCTGCGGCGAGGAGCCTAAGGGCACGGTGCCCCACGCGGCGATATTGATGGTCGGCGACACGGTTAAATTGGCGAAACTCTACGACGCGCAGGTCCCCGCGGAAGAGCCGCGGATCGTCCTCGTAGATACCTTCAAAGACGAGGCGGAAGAGACGATGCGGGTTGCCGAAGCTCTCGGCGATAAGCTTGCCGGCATACGGCTGGATACCCCCGGAGAGCGCGGCGGCGTCACCCCGGAGCTGGTGCGCGAGATCCGCTGGCGGCTTAATATGGCGGGCTTCGACAAAGTGCAGATAATCGCGACGGGCGGCCTGACCCCCGAACGCATAAAGGTCATGAACGAAGCGGGCGCGGACGTATACGGCGTAGGCAGCTACATCACGAGCGGCGCGCAGCGCGACATGACGATGGACATAAAAATGGTAAACGGCAAGCCGGTCGCGAAGAGGGGCCGTCTGCCCGGAATAATACCGAATCCTAAGCTTAAACGCGTGCTCTAGTCCCGCTGCCCGGCTCTCCCCCACGACAGCCGGGAGTGTCTCCCATGCCGGCCTCCGAAGTTACGTAAGGAGGCGTATGCCACGGCAGAAGGGAGCCGGTAGAAAACGCTTTGAGACATAAAACGAAAAATAAAACAAAGAATTGACTCTCTTTCTTAAGGAGGAAGATCCATGATAGGCACACGTTCCTTCATGGCCAAAGGTGAAGAAGTAGAGCGCAAATGGTACATCATTGACGCTGAAAACAAGCCCCTTGGCCGTCTCGCAGTACAGATAGCCCGCATACTCTCCGGCAAGCACAAGCCCACCTACACCCCCCACGTGGACACAGGTGACTTTGTGGTCGTCATCAACGCCGAGAAGGTAGGCCTCACCGGCAATAAACTCACCCAGTCCACCATCTCAAAGCACTCCGGACACCCCGGCGGACTTAAGGTGCTCACATACAAACAGATTCTTGAGCGCCGCCCCGAACGCCTCGTAGAGCGCGTGGTATGGGGAATGCTCCCGAAGACGAAGCTTGGCCGCGACATGTACCGCAAACTCAAGGTATATGCCGGAGCGGCGCATCCGCACGCGGCCCAGAAGCCCGAGCAGATAGACTAAGGATAGAGGTGGAATAAAATGGCAGACAAAAAATTCCTTTGGGGAACAGGCAGAAGAAAGAACGCTATCGCCCGTGTACGCATCTGCGAAGGCACAGGACAGTTCCTCATCAATAACCGTGAAGTAAAAGACTACCTCCCCCGTTTCTACTGGGCCTCGCAGGCTGTTGAGCCCCTCGCGGCGGCGGGTGTCGAAGGCAAAATAGACGTCTTTGTAAATGCCCACGGCGGCGGTCTCACCGGACAGGCCGGAGCCATCCGCCTCGGCGTGGCGAGAGCGCTGCTCAAGATGTATCCCAATGTGCGCCCCGTGCTTAAAAAGGCCGGACTCCTCACGCGCGACTCACGTATGGTCGAGCGCAAGAAGGTCGGACTCAAGGGCGCGCGCGCGAACAAGCAGTTCTCAAAGCGTTAATCGCGCGGGAGCCGCTTGCGGTTCAAAAGACAAAAACCATTCGCCTTTGGCGGTGTTTGTCACACAACATAAGCTTACTTTCAGGAAATGGCGCTGCTTCGGCAGCGCCGTTTCTTTGTATTTCAATCCGTTTAACGAAGGACGCGGGCCATACTTCTACAGGAACATAAAAAATTATCAATCCGCAGCGGCCTTAGGTCTGAGGCTTCAAATTTACAAACAGAAACATTGAGCGGTCGGTGCTGTGGGGCGGCGGGTGATCAATGCGCTGCCCAGGAGGCTGCCACTGTCCATTTGACCTGTAGAATGGCAGATTCATAAAATTTGCCGTCTTGACAGGTAAACGAGCGTTTACTATAATATTCAGTAAACGCTCGTTTACTTATGGGGAGGCGTAAGAAGATGGGGACAAAGGAAAAAATCCTCATAACAGCCCTTCGGCTGTTTGCGCAGGATGGATATGAGGCGGTCTCCGTGAGCCGGATCGCGGGAGAATTGGGCATGACGAAGGGCGCTCTCTATAAGCACTACAAAAACAAGCGCGACATCTATGACAGCATCGTGGCGCATATCTTTCAGCTGGATGCGGAACGGGCGAAAACATCAAAAGTTCCCGAGAAAACCTTTGACGAGACGCCCCTGCCGTTTCGTTATACCACCGTGGAGGGGCTAAAGACATTTATGGAGGCGCAGTTTCGCTATTGGTCGGAGGATGAGACCGCCTGTAATTTTCGCAGGATGCTGACGCTGGAACAATATCGGAATCCGGAATTGACGGAGCTGTATCACCGGGCCTTTACAAGCGGGCCGCTTGGTTATACGGAAGATTTATTTCGTGAGATGATGGGGCGGGGGCTTTGGCATAAGGGAAATCCCAGGCAAATGGCGGTGGATTTTTACGCTCCCTTTTACCTGCTGCTGAGTATCTCCGACGCCGCCTCAAGCGAGCCCGAAAAGAGAGCGGCGGCGGAGCTTTTTACGGCGCATGTTGAAGGGTTCATAGAAAAATATGCCTCGGAGGGCGAAGAAGCGGCCGACGGCGGAGATCATAAAAGCTGAATGGCTTCGTGCCGGATACGCGGAAATAATGGACGCCCGCGTTCGTTAAAGGCAGTATTAATAAGAAATGAGGAGAATTAGCAGTGATAAAGATAAGAAACGAAAGAGAAACAGATTACAAAACAGTAGAGGAGATCACCAGAAAGGCCTTTTATAACCTCTATATTCCCGGGTGCGCGGAACATTATTTAGTTCATATCATGCGCGGGCATGAGGATTTTGTCGCGGCGCTTGATTTTGTGCTCGAACTTGACGGGCAGGTGATCGGAAATATCATGTACACGAAAGCTAAGCTGATCGACGAAGCGGGGACGAAAAAAGAGATACTCACCTTTGGCCCCGTCTGCATCGCCCCTGAACATCAGAGAAAGGGCTATGGAAAGATGCTCATGGAGCATTCATTTCAAGAGGCGCTGGCGCTTGGCTATGACTCCGTCGTCATATTCGGCAGTCCGGTAAACTATGTGAGCAGCGGTTTCAAGAGCTGCAAAAAATACAACGTTTGTCTGGAGAATAATAAGTTCCCCGCGGCGATGATGGTAAAAGAACTTACCCCTAATGTCTTTGACGGCAGAAAATGGTCTTACTACGACAGCCCGGTGATGGCGATCTCGGAGCAGGAGGCCATGCAGTATGACGATGCTCTGGAAAAAATGGAGAAAAAATATCAGCCCAGCCAGGATGAATTTTATATTATGAGCCGTTCTTTCGTCGAATAAGACGAATTATCCCATGTCGGATGGATATGACAGGCTCAATAAAATTAAATTTTTAGATCATATTGATAAAACCGGATAATTGCCTCACGCCATAGCGTCCCGAGGTCAACGACGAACCCCGCCGCGTCAGCGGCGGAGCTCGTTTTTTCGCTCCCGCGCCGTTCTCCTCTTTCTTAAATTTATGAAGGCCGCTCTTTTCGACATATGCCTTGACAAAGTAACAACTTTAAATGTAGTATAAAGTTGTTATTTGTTCTTGTATGGGCGGATACGAAAAAACAGTACGGACAGCGTCGCTGAAACTGTGGAAAGACGGCAGGCTGTCACGGCATGTTGTCTTTGTTTACCTCGTTAGAGTTGGGTATTCATAAAAAGGGGCGGTTCCGCGTTCCTTTATTTAGAGGCTGATAAGAGCCTGCTGTTGGTCTCTTCGTTACTGTTTTCTTCGTCCGCTCCGTCAAGGAAAAACAAAATTCATGGAAAAGAGGGGAAAAGCATGACGAAAAAAGGCAGGAATATCTTGTTGGCCGCAGCAGCGGTATTGGCAGTGGCCGGGCTTTTTACGGCCTTTGGCCAGAAGGAGACGGAGAAGACCGTCATTACGGCGAGCGCGAACAATTGGGACAGTCAGAACCTCCACAACGCGATAGCGAAGCTTGTGGTCGAGCATGCCTATGACGGCTACGAATTTGGAACGTCGGCCGCCTCTTCAACGATGAATTGGCAGTCGCTGCTCGCGGGGGAGGTCGATCTCGATATCGAAAGCTGGACCTTCAACGTGCCGTCATATCCCGACGATATCGCGCGCGGAGATATCGTCGACCTTGGAACGCTGGTCCCCGACAGCAAGCAGGGACTTTATGTGCCGCGCTATGTGATAGAGGGAGACCCCGCCCGCGGCATCAAGGCGCTGGCTCCGGGGCTAAAGAGCGTCGCGGACCTCGCAAAATACTGGCAGGTCTTCCCCGATGATGAAAAAGCGGGGCGCGGGCGTATCTACGGCTCCCTGCCCGGCTGGATGGCGGATGAGATCCTCTACAAAAAGTATGAGGCCTACGGCCTGAACAAACATTATGAATATGTACGGCTCGGAGACGAATCAACGCTCTTCGCCTCGCTGACCTCGGCCTATAACCAGGGGCTCCCCTGGGTCGGATACTGCTACGAGCCGACGGCGGTCACCGGCAGGCTGGACCTTGTGCTGCTGGACGACAGGCCTTACGACGCGGCGCTTTACCTCAAGGGAGAGAGCGCCTTTCCCGATCAGGAGCTGAAGATCGTCGCAAGCAAAAAGTTTCTCACCAAGGCTCCGGAACTGGCAGAGTTCTTTAAAAGATACAAAACTGGCAGCAGCCTCATCTCGAAGGCGCTTGCGCATCTCGACGAGACGCAGGACGGCATAGACCAGACCGCGGTGTGGCTCCTCAAGGGCAATGACGAACTGCTGGAGCAGTGGCTGCCGGAGGAAAATGCGAAGAAGCTGCGTGATTACCTGAAGACGCTTGATTGATACGGGGGCGGAGATTTTTATGGACTTCGTACAGCAGTATATACTGAACTTTCCGCAGAGCTGGCAGTTTAAGGCCGGCAAGGTGATCGATACCATGGTGATGGAGTTCGCCCGTGACCACCGGAGCGGACTGGAGCTTATAAAATCAGGGATCATCTTTATGATCAACTGTGTCCGGTGGTTTCTCTCCTCCGTTCCCTGGGTGGTGATCGTGCTCTTTGTCGCGCTGCTCTCGTGGTATCTGATGAAGAAGTGGTACGTCGGGGCGCTTTACGGGGCGATGCTTGTCTTCATCGGCAGCTGCGGGCTCTGGAACGAGATGATCGAGACGCTCAGTATAGTTGTCATGGGCGTGGCCGTCTGCGTCGCGCTTGGTTTTCCGTTGGGAGTATTCCTCGCCGTCAACCCGCGGGCCAACAGGATCGTACGCCCCATTCTCGACACGATGCAGACGATGCCCTCGTGGGTCTATCTGGTGCCGGCGGTGCTGCTCTTTCAGGTGGGGATGACTCCGGCGCTGATCGCGACGGCGACCTACGCGATCGTCCCGATGGTGCGTATGACGAGTCACGGGCTGATATATGTCGATAAGGAGATGCTTGAGGCCTCCTATGCCTTTGGTTCGACGAAGCTTCAGACGCTCATGAAGGTACAGATACCGCAGGCGAAGCCGACCATCATGGCCGGTGTCAATCAGACGATCATGATGGCGATGTCGATGGTCGTCACCTGCGCCCTCATCGGCGCGAAGGGGCTGGGCATGGAGATACTCATCGCCACGAACCGCGTGGAGGTCGGCCGGGCGCTCTTCCCCGGCATCTGCATCGTCATGCTCGCGATAATTCTTGACCGGCTGACGCAGGTCGCCGTCAAACGGCAGGACGTTTTGGGGGAAGAGGCCGATGGTTAGTCCGGAGATCATCCTCGAGGCCCGCAATCTTTCTGTCATCTACGGCTCTCCGAAGAGGGAAGCGGTGCGTATGATGGAGGAGGGCTCCGATAAGGCCGGGGTTTACTCCAAGACCGGCGCCACCGTCGCGCTGTGGGACGTGAACTTTCAGGTGAAGCGCGGAGAGCTTTTCGTCATCATCGGTCTCTCCGGCTCCGGGAAGTCGACGCTTGTGCGCTGCTTCAATCAGCTTCTCCGTCCGACCTCAGGGCACGTTCTCTTCGAGGGAAGAGAGATAGATTCGATGAAGAAAAAAGAGCTGCTGGAGTTCCGGCGCGACAAGGTCTCGATGGTCTTCCAGCACTTCGGCCTCTTCACGCACCGTTCCGTGATGGATAACGTCGCCTATGGCCTTGAGGTGCGCGGCATACCGCCGGAGGAGAGGCATGCCAAGGCGCTGGAATTTATCCGCATGGTTGGCCTCGACGGCTGGGAGGGCAAGGCGATCTCGAGCCTTTCAGGAGGCATGAAGCAGCGTGTCGGCATCGCCCGCGCGCTGGCGAACGACCCGGAGGTCCTGCTGATGGATGAACCCTTCTCGGCGCTCGATCCCATCGTACGCCGCGAGATACAGTTTGAATTCCTCCAGATACTGCGAAAGCTCAATAAGACAGTCCTCTTCATTACGCACGACATCGACGAGGCCTTCAAGCTTGGAGATACCGTCGCGATCATGAGAGACGGCAGGATAATTCAGGTCGATACCCCGGAGGAGATGTCCGCTAATCCGGCCGACGATTATGTGCGCTCCTTCATTGAGGGAGCCGACCGCTCGCAGGTGCTGACGGCGAAGAACATTATGACGGTGCCAACCTGCCTGATCCGCGTGAGAAACGACCCCGCCGGCGCGATTCGCGAGATGAGCCACGGCAATCTTTCCAGCGCCTACGTCGTAGATGACAGGATGCGGCTCGTTGGCGTGATCCCGATGGACGCGGCGCTGAAATGCCTGCGGGACAAGACGCCGCTCTCCGAGGCTGTCGAGCGGGAACCGGTGACGACGACGGAGGATACCCTGCTGAGCGACATCATCCCTCTCGCCGCGGGCACCCGTTATCCGATCGCGGTCGTTGATCCCGACGGAGTGCTGAAGGGCATCGTGAGCCGCGCGGCGGTGCTCTCTTCTTTGGTATGACGGTTGCCTTTTATGCCGCTTGTGATAGTATTTTCCCTATCGGAACCATACATATCAAAGAGGAAAGCGCAGGTTTTCTGTTGATGACAGAGGAAGATGTCCCGGTAAGCAGTCCCCGTTACAGACAGGTCGCGGTGGATATAGCGGCGAAGATCGTAAACCGCCAGTACAGGGTCGGGGAGCGGATATACGCCCGTTCGCTCATTGCGAGCACATATTCCGTCTCGCCGGAGACGGCGAGGCGGGCCATCGCCGTGCTGGCCGATCTCGGCATTGTCGAGGCGACCAAGGGCAGCGGCGTGCATATCATCTCCTATGACAACGCCATGAAGTTTCTCCGGCAGTCCAAAGACTATAAGACCCTGTCGGGGTACAGGCACAGCATTAAAAAAATGGCCGAAGAGGTATTCAGCCAGTGCGGCAAACTGAAGGACGAGATAGAGAGTCTGGTGAGCCACGCGGAGCAGTTCCGTTCCAGCAACCCCTTCACCCCCTATGAGGCCGCGGTCCAGGAGGGGGCGCCGTGCGCGGGGCGAAGCCTCTCCGAGCTGAAATTCTGGCAGAACACCGGCGCGACGATCGTCGCTATCGGGCGGGGCGGCGCCTGTATGCTCTCCCCGGGACCGCACATGGGCCTTCGCGAGGGGGACGTCCTCTATTACGTGGGGGATGAGCGCTGTATCGACCGGGTGCTGCACCTGACAAAAGGCGAACTCTCCCTCTCAAACGCCAATATGTAGATAGTTTATCAGGAAACATAGCGCGCAATGCTCCGCGCCGGAGGTTTGGCCTCCGGCGCGGATGTCGTTACGCGGTCCGCGCGCACCGAAGCTTTAACAAATTTTAATTAAGATATATACTTCAAGTAATATGTAAGCGGAACGTTCCCGCTAAATTGGGTACGAAAGAAGATGAGTTGAGCCAATGACTGGTGATAAATTACTGGAAATAGAGGACCTGCATGTCTCCGTGGAGGGGCGCGCGGTCTTAAAGGGGGTCTCGCTTTCGGTCGGAGAGGGCGAGATACACGCGCTCTTCGGCCCCAACGGCTCCGGCAAGACGACGCTGCTCAATACCGTGATCGGCTTTTTCCGCTATAAGATAACGCGCGGCGCGATATATTTTAAGGGACGTGATATTACCGGCGCGACCATCGACGAGCGCGCGCGGCTGGGGGTAGGCATCTCCTTCCAGCGTCCGCCGACGATTAAGGGAGTAACGCTGCGTTCGCTGATCTCCTTCGGCAGCCCCGACCTCTCGCGGGAGGAGATCGAGAAGACGGCGGCGAAGCTCGACGCCGAAGAATTCCTCGACCGCGAGATAAACGCCGGGCTCTCCGGCGGAGAGATGAAGCGCACGGAGATGCTTCAAATAATCCTCCAGTCTCCGGAGCTCGTCTGTCTCGACGAGCCGGAATCGGGCGTCGACCTGGAAAATATGGCGCTGATCGGCAAGGCGGCGCGCATCGCCCTTGGACGCGACAGCTTTGACGGCGCGGCCTGCCGCCGCTCGATCAAGAGCCGCCGCGCCGATTACAAATCCGGCCTCATCATCACGCATACGGGGCAGATAATGGATCATCTCTATGTCGATAAGGGACATGTGCTGATGAACGGCGAAATAGTCTGCTCGGGCAACGCCCTGGAACTGCTCGGTGAGATAAGGAGCCATGGCTATACCGAATGCTTCCGCTGCGCGGGCTGCGAAAGGAGTGAGGGCTGATGAAAGAAGAATTCCGTGTGGACGAACATCTGGACGATTTCAGAGCCGACGCTCCCGTCCATGACGAAATAAAAAATATCGCCGAACTCCCCGCCGGGGACCGTGAAAGGCTTCTGCGGGCCGGTATCGACGACGAGGAGAAGGCGGCGGGGACCTTTGTCCACGCCGACCATAACACGGTCTACTGCAACGCTAACCTCAAGGGCGTGGAGCTGATGCCCATCTCCTACGCGCTCTTTAAGTATGATGGGCTCAAAGACTACTGCTGGAAGATAATCGAGAAAGAAAAAGACCCCTTCACTGAACTGGCGGCGAAGCGTTCCGAGGGCGGATACTTCATCCGCGCCGAAAAGGGCGCGAAGGTCGACTATCCCGTCCAGGCCTGTATGTACATCAAGACGGACGCGCTGGCGCAGGACGTGCACAATATCGTCATCGCGGAGGAGGGTTCGGAGCTAAACATCATCTCCGGCTGCGCCTCCGGCCCCAACGTGCGCTCCGGCCTCCATGTCGGCGTCTCCGAGATGTACGTCAAGAAGGGGGCGACACTCTCCTTCACGATGGTCCACGACTGGGCCGAGGAGATGTCGGTGCGTCCGCGCACCGTCGTCGTTGTCGAAGAGGGGGGTCGCTACATCTCCAACTACATCTGCCTCAAACCGGCGAAAGACCTGCAGATGTACCCGACGGTCTATCTCAACGGCGAGGACTCCGTCGCCACATTCAACACCGTGCTGATGGCGGGCCCCGGCTCGAAGATGGACACCGGCTCGCGCGTCTACCTGCGCGGTAAGGGGAGCCGCGCGGAGATCGTCTCGCGCACCGTCTCCACCGGCGGGGACATCTACGCGCGCGGCCACCTCATCGGCGAAGAGGCGGGCGTCAAGGCGCACCTGGAATGCAACGGCCTGCTGCTCTCTAACCAGGGTAAGATCCACGCGATACCGGAGCTTGAGGCGCGCCACAAAGACCTCGAGATGTCGCACGAGGCGGCGGTCGGCAAGATAAACCAGGAGGAGACGGAATACCTCATGGCGCGCGGCCTCTCCGAGACCGAGGCGCAGTCTCTGATCATCAAAGGCTTCCTCTCGCTCGACATCCTCGGCCTGCCGGAGTCGCTGCGCAAAGACGTGGAGCGGACAATAGAGGAATCGACAGCCGCCGGGGCGATGTGATACATACCGGCTGTGCGTTTATCGCTGTAAACGGCGGGCGCTCTCACCAAAGAGAGCGCCCGTTTTGCTGGTGTGCGGCGGCCTCTCCGCATCATCTGTCACGTAATTTTTACTTGACCGCTGTCATTTGAAAGACTAAAATTTATTAGTTGACGCTATGGAAAATCGGGCATTATGCCTGAGAAGGGAGAAATTTTTTTTATGGACGCAAGCGGCCCCAGTCCTGAACCTGTGGGACAATCTCTTTTAATTTTCATCTAGCAGACCCCGGGCCGTTTCGTACCCGGGCGATGCGGGTACGGAGGGAATTTTATGTTAAAGATCACCAAGACCACCGAGTCGCAGCTTATTGAGCTGACGCCTGACCGGATAGAGGTCGGCGCGTGGATAAACCTTGTACGCCCGTCGGCGGACGAACTCAACGTGGTAGAGGCGATAACGGAGGCGCCGCAGGACTTCATCAGGTCCGCGCTCGACCCCGAAGAATCGTCTCGTATTGAGATAGAGGATAACCATATCCTTGTCCTTATAAATGTTCCGATAAATCATGACTCTCATGTCTATGAATACGACACGATACCGCTCGGCATTATCATCACCCCTGATTATATCGTCACCATCTGCCAGGAATATAACGACGTCATCCAGAATTTTTCCGAGACGCGCTTCCGCTATTTCAGCACCTTCAAGCGCACGCGGCTCTTATTCCAGATACTGTACCGTTCGACGATGCTCTTCCTGAAAGACCTGCGCCAGATGACGCACCGTTCCGACCAGATAGAGCTGGACCTGCGCAAATCGATGAAGAACGAGGAGCTCTTTCAGCTACTCGACCTGCAAAAGGGGCTCACCTACTACTCGATGTCCCTGCGCTCCAACAAGGTCGTCGTGGAACGGCTGCTGCGCCTCTGCTCCAACCCGCAGGTGAGCCACATCATCAAATTCCGCGAAGAGGACGAAGAGCTGCTCGACGACGTCCATGTCGAATATGACCAGGCGATCGAGATGGCGCAGATACAGACCGACGTCCTCGCGGGGATGATGGACGCCTTCGCCTCCGTCATCTCCAACAACCTGAATATCGTGATGAAATTCCTCGCCTCGATCACCATCGTCATGGCGATCCCGACGATGGTGGCAAGCTTCTTCGGCATGAACGTCCCGGTTCCCTGGGAGGGCGACCCGATGGGGTTCGCCATCGTCAGTACCGTCGCGCTGGGGCTGACGATCGTCGCCATCTGGGCGCTCTGGAAGAAGCGGCTCTTCTAAAAATCCGACTGTAAATTATTAAAGATGGAGGGCGCCCCGCGTGCGGACGCCCTCCATCTTTGCGGTTTGTACCGGACGGTATTTATTTCATGGTGGCCCGCAGAATATCTATCGTCTCCAGGGCCCGCGCGTTTTTTCCCTCCGCGAGGTACTGCGTGGAAACTCCGAGGACGAAGGCGATGATGAAATTCGCGGTCTGTACGGGGGTGTGCGTCTTCATTATTTCAAGGTTAGAGGCATAGCGGGCGACATACGAGGCGACGACCTCGGTGAGTTCTCCGACGAGCACGCTGAATTCCGCCCGGAAGGGCTCAGAGCTCATCGCCAGATTGGAAAACTCAAGACGCAGGCGGTGGATGTCCGAATCCTTAACGATGCTCTCCCTTGAATATTCGCAGATAAAGTCGATAAAGCCGTCCGAGGAGGAGATGCCCTCCATCTTTTCCCTGATGTCGCCGACAAACGACTCCTTGAGCTGTCTGATAAGGGCGATAAAGAGCCCCTCTTTATTTTTATAGTGATAGGATATCTGGCTGATGGCGACGCCCGCCTCCTGCGCGATGTCGCGCATGGAAACCTGAGCGTAACCATTCTGTGAAATGAGATTAAGCGCGGCCTCCAGAATCCTTTTTGACGTATCCTTCTCTTCGGTATGCAAGGCGGTATATCCCTTCTCTCACGGCGGTGAACATTTTCTTTAAGGATAAATATATCACATTTTTTACCCGCGGGACCGCGGCTGGGCGGCGGCCGGCGGCTGTTTCCATGATAATACGGAAAAAGTAAGAGTCTGATTGACTTATCTGTTTGGATTGTTATAATAAGAACGTTCGTTCTAATACTGATATTAAAAAAGTTTTAGGCTACGTCGTTTGCGCTTTGACTTTTGCCGGTGTGGAACGGATAATAAAAAAGTTATTTGAAATGTATCTCGAAGGGAGCAGCATAGATGAAGGTTTCGGAGTTCTTTACCGGCAAGAGGATACTTCTGACGATTCTCGCAGTGTTAATAATCGGTTCTTCCATCACCATCTATTTTAAGGAGAAGCCCAAAGAAAAGTATGTCAAGGCCTCGGGCACGGTCGAGGTGACGCAGGTGCAGCTTGCGCCGCTAGCCGGCGGCCGCATAGAGGAACTTGCGATAGACGAATCGGACCACGTGAAAAAGGGGCAGTTCATCGCCCGTCTTTCGCTGGACGGGGCGGACGACGAGGTGAAGATGGCGGAGGCCGCGCTCGCCGCCGCGAAGGCGCAGCTTGAAGAGCTCAGAAACGGCTTCCGCAAAGAGGACATCTCAAAGGCTAAGGCCGAACTCGCCGCGCGCAAAGTTCAGTATGAACAGGCCAGGCGGGATGAAAAGCGCTTTGCGGCGCTAGCGGCGGACGGCGTGGTGGCGGCGCGCGACGCGGAGCTCTACGCCGAAGCGTCAAAAGCGTCCTACAACGCGATGCAGGCGGCCTCCGACCAGGTGCGGCTGCTGGAAAACGGCATGCGACCCGAGCAGATATCGGCGGCGGAGGCTAATGTCGCGCGCGCCGAATCGGCCTATCAGAGAGCCAGGACCCTCGTTGGCTATAAAGAATTCTATTCGCCCGCTGACGGCGTTGTTTTGACGAAAAATTACCAGATAGGCGACGTAGTGAACGCCGGCGCCGCCATCGCCACCCTCGGCGATATGAACGACTGCTGGGTCAAGCTTTACATCCCCTCGACACAGCTGGGGCTCATCAAACTTGGCGCGAAGTGCAGCGTCTACGTGGATCCTTTCCCCAAACGCGCCTTCGAGGCCACAGTCACCGAGGTCAACCAGCAGGTCGAGTATAACCCGCGCATGTCGCTGACGCAGAACGAGCGCGCGAACATGGTCTTCTGGATAAAGATCTCCATCAAGGATACGGAGGGCGTCATCAAGCCCGGAATGCCGGCGGACGTCACGATATTATGATAGAGGCCGCGCCGGAGCGCATCCTCTCTTACCGCAGCGTCACAAAAGATTTCGGCGCGCTGCGCGCTCTGGACGGCGTCGACCTGGAGATAAAAAGGGGAGAAATATTTGGCTTCATCGGCCCCGACGGGGCGGGGAAGACGACGATGATGCGTATCGCCATGGGTATCATCAACCCCGACGGCGGCGAATGTTCGTTGCTCGGCTCGACCGACAGGCGCAAAGCCCGCGTCATGGCGGGTTACGTGCCGCAGCTCTTCAGCCTCTATCTGAACATGAGCGTTATGGAGAACATCAGCCTCTTTGGCTCGCTCTACGGCAAACCGGCGGGTGAAGTCGAGCGGCGCGCGGAATATATCCTTTCGCGCGTCGGCCTCTGGGGCTTCCGCGACCGTTTTGCGGGGAACCTTTCGGGAGGTATGAAGCAGAAGCTGGCCCTCGCGATCGGGCTGCTCAACACGCCGGAGATACTGCTGCTCGACGAACCGACGACCGGCGTCGACCCGGTGGCGCGCCGCGAATTCTGGGCGCTTCTCTACCAGTTCAACCACGAGGGGCTCACGATCGTCGTCAGCACCCCCTACATGGACGAGGCGGAGCTCTGCACGAGGAAATTGTTCCTTAACAATGGAAAAATACTTGACATCGGTACCACGGGGGAGCTGCTTTCGCGTTATCCGTACAAGCTGCTCAGCCTTGGCAGCGGCGGGCGTGAGATCCGCGGCTGGCTTGAAGGCCGACCACACATCGTGGACGCCAATATGTTCGGCTCGAAATACCACATCGTGACGGACGACGCGGAGAGTGCGCGGAGCTGCATCGAAACGGTCTTTAAAGAACACGGCAGCCCGCTGCCGGAGATCCGCGGCATCGAACCTGGGCTCGAAGATCTCTTCGTCGCCTTTGCGGGAAAGGAGAACTGACATGCCCCCCGTAGTGGTCCGTACGGAACACCTGACGAAAAAATTTGGCAGCTTCACCGCCGTTGACGATATAAACATGTCCATCGAGGAGGGGGAGGTCTACGGCTTTCTCGGCCCCAACGGCGCGGGAAAATCGACGACCATCCGCATGCTCTGCGGCCTGCTCGCGCCCACCTCGGGCAAGGGGCTCGTTCTTGGCCTCGACCTGGCCTCCAACGGACAGAAACTAAAGGAAAAAATCGGCTACATGTCGCAGAAATTCTCGCTCTATCCGGAGCTCTCCGTCCTGGAAAACCTCAACCTCTATTCGGGGCTCTACGGGCTCAAGGGCGCGGCTAAGAAAAAGCGTATTGACGAAATGATCGAGCTTGCGGGGCTTGTGGGGCGCGAGAACGAACCCACCTCGTCGCTCTCCGGCGGCTGGCGGCAGAGGCTTGCCCTCGGCTGCGCCATCCTCCACAAGCCGAAGATACTCTTCCTCGACGAGGCGACGAGCGGCGTCGACCCCAAGGCGCGCCTGCTTTTCTGGGACATCATCTACGACCTTGCCGCGAACGGCACCACCGTGATGGTCACCACTCATTTTATGGACGAGGCGGAACACTGCAACAAGGTCGCCTTCATCTACTATGGGCGGCTGATCGCCGACGACTCACCGGACAACCTGAAGAAAAAGATCCCCGGCAGACTATATGAGGTGACGGCGGCGGACCCGATGGCGCTGCTCGCCAAGGTACAGGCCGGAGAGGGCGGCCCGATGATCGACTCCTACTTCTTCGGCGACAAGGTACACCTGCTCGTCGCGCAGGACCGTGAGATAACGGCGGAGGGTATCTTCGCGGAGAGCAAGATCGAGCGCATCGAACAATCGATGGAGGACGTCTTCGTCTACCTCGTCAAATCCCACGCTGGTGACGACCTGGGAGACGGACGAATATCCGGAATCGGTAATGCCACTGCGAATCAGGCCCAAGAGGCGAAAAAAGAGGGGACAAAATGAACTGGGAACGGATGCACGCACTGATAGTAAAAGAATTCATACAGCTTATGCGCGACCGCATCACGCTGGCGATAGTCGTATTCATGCCGCTGGCGCAGCTGCTTATTTTCGGCTTCGCCATCAACACCGACGTAAAGCATCTGCACACCGTCGTCTTCGACCAGTCGCGTACGCAGGAGAGCCGCGCGATGATCAACAGCCTCACCTCCAGCAACTACTTCGACATCATAAAATACGCCGGAAGCGTCAAAGAGGTCGACCAGACGGTAGAATCGGGCCGCGCGAAGGTGGGCATCGTATTCCCGCCGGATTACGCGAGCCGGATAAAGGGCGGCCGCCAGACCTCCGTTCAGGTGATAATCGACGCGACGGACAACCTAAGCGCCTCCTCGGCGCTCGCCGCGGCGCAGACCATCGGCATGCTTAAATCGCAGGAGATCCTCGCGGAAAAATTCTCGCGCCTCGGCATGAAGATACCGGGACAGGCGGTGGATATGAGGATACGGTTATGGTACAATCCGGACTTCATCACCTCGTGGTACATCGTGCCGGGCATCATGGGGCTGCTGCTGACGCTGACGCTCATCTCAATGATGTCGATGGCCATCGTCCGTGAGAGCGAGCAGGGGACGCTTGAGCAGCTGCTCGTCACGCCGATGAAGATATGGGAACTGCTCTTCTCCAAGATAATCCCCTACATCGTCGTCGGCTACGTGCAGGTATTTATCTCCATCGTCGTCGGCATATTCGTCTTCAACATGCCCTTCCTCGGGAGCCTCACTCTCTTCTACTTCCTCACCTTCTTCTACGTGGTGGCGAGCCTCTCGCTGGGCATCATGATCTCCTGCTTCGCGCAGAACCAGACGCAGGCGCTCCAGATGTCTGTATTCATCATCCTGCCCAGCGTGCTCCTCTCGGGCTTCGTATTCCCGCTCGAATCGATGCCCGCGGGCTTCCGCTACCTTGGCGAGTGCTTCCCGATAACATACTACATCAGCCTCTCGCGCCAGATAATCCTCAAGGGCGGCGGCCTCGCCTACGTCTGGCAGGACACCCTCGCGCTCGTCGCCTACATTGCGGTGATGTTTACGGCGTCGATACTGATGTTCAAACGCCGCTTCGTTCCGTAAGCCGCGGCGTTTCCTGATGATCTTTCAGATTCCTAGAGGCATAAACGTGGGAAAGGACAGATAAAAAATGTTCACGAAAAAAATTGTCATGGCTTTTCTGATAATATCGCTCACGGCGGGAGCGGCGGCCGCTTCGCAGAGACCGGCTGCGGAGGATGGCGCGCCGCAGACGCCGCCGGTAACGGTTCCCGCCGTAGACGACGCGCTGCTTGCGGCGCTGCTGACGACGGTCTACTCAAATAATCCGCAGATCGCGGCGGCGGCTCAGAAGACGGCGGCCGCGGAGGCTCAGATCTCCCAGGCGCAGGCAAAAATGGGGCCGCGGGCCTCGGCGGGCATGGCGGCCCTCTGGCAGCGCGACGGCATATCAACTAATGTCGATATTCTCGGGCGTTCGATGAATGTGCCGATCCTCGGGTCGCACACCTACGCGGCGGCGGTCGGGCTTACACAGGTCATCTACGCCGGCGGCTCGCTGACGGCGAATAAACAGGCGGCGCAGCTTGCGCGCGACGCCGTTGAAGCGCAGGAGCGGCGCACGCGGCAGGGCGTGGAAAACGCCGTCTGCCGCGCCTACTACGCGCTGCGCTGCGCGCAGGCCAAAGAGCTGGTAGCCGCGGAGGCTGTCGAGCTCTCCAAAAGCCACATGGCGCAGGCGGAAAAACTCTTCAAAGCCGGAGTGGTGGCGAAAAACGACGTCCTGCGCAGCAAAGTGGCGGTAGCCTCGGCGGAGCTGGACCTCATCCGCGCGCAGAACGGCAGCGCCGTCGCGCTCACGGCCCTGCGCCGCGCTGTGGGGACCGACCTTCCCGACGGCCTCGCGGAGACGCGCCCGCTCGATAAAATATTTCCCACGGCGAAAGAGATGACGCCGCTCGTCCTCTCCGGAGACGCCGTACAGGCCGCCTTCGCGGAGCGCGAAGAGCTCAAAGTCTACGCGCTTCTCAGCGGACAGGCGGAAAAACTGGCGCGCGCCGCGCAGGGGCAGCTGCTGCCGCAGATACTAGGCGCGGTAGGCTACGTGGCGGCGGACGATAAATTCTTCCCCAGCGAACAGAGCGAACCGGTGGCGGCGGTTGGCCTCTACTGGAACTTCTACGACAGCGGCGAGATGCATGCCAAGACGACGGAGGCCAAAGCCAAGGCCAAAGAGCTGCTGTTCATGCTCGACGACATGAAAAACGCCATCCGCATGGAGGTTACGCAGGCCGAACTCAACCTGAAATCGGCGGAGAGCCGCCTCGTCGTCGCCACGAGGCAGTCAAACGAGGCGCGCGAGGACTACCGGATCGCCGCACGCCGCTACGCCGAGAGCGTCGGCACCAACCTCGACACCCTCGACGCGCGCCTCGCGCTGACAAACAGCCTCACGGAGCTGGCCACCGCGATGTACGATATCAAATCCGCCGAGGCCGACCTGCGCTACGCGATAGGCGAATAAAAAGAGGCATACTGTAAGGGATCAATAAATCAACGAGCCACCAATTCGTCACACCGGCCCTCGGGCAGGAGTGATGGATTGGGGGCTCGCTTTTTGTACGTTGAAATGATACCCGGAGAGACTCTGTACTCCAAAGTGACGGCGGCTACTCTTGCTATCCGCCTGTGATTGTTTCTGGTGGTTTTGTTCTAAACGGCAGCTGTAAAAACCGATACGATGTACGGTTCAGATTTGTTACGGCTGCTGCCGTTTCTGTTGGTTTTGCTTTCTTACCGCCGGGATCGCCTCTACGGAGAGGACTCCCGCGAGGATGAGCGCCGAGGCGATGAAGATGCGCCAGGTCATCGGCTCGCCGATAAAGATCACGCCGATGGCGCTGCCGAAGATGCCGGAGGTAGAGAGCAGGATCGCGACGTGCGTGGAGGTGGTGTATTTCTGCGCGGTGGTCTGGAGGACGAGGGTCAGCGCGAAGCCGATGGTGCCCGCATAGACGATCGCCGCCCACGCCGCGCCGCTGAGATGCGCCGGTATCGGTTCAAAGGCGAGGGCCGCGGCCACGGCGAGGATCATGCCGCCGAAGGCCTGCCAGCAGGCGAGGCCGCAGGGATCGGCGCCGTCGACAAATTTCTGCACAAGCAGAATGTAGGCGGTGACGAAGAGCATCGCGCCCGCGGAAAGCAGGTCGCCGGTGTTTACCGAGAGGTTTCCGTCAAGGACGAGTCCAGCCATGCCCGCGGTGCAGAGGGCGACGGCGGTGACAACGTGCCAGCCGGGAAATTTTCTCGTGAAGAGCCAGACGGAGAGCGGCACGAAGACGACGGACATGGAAATGATGAACGACTGGTTGCCGGCGGTGGTGTAGAGCAGGCCCACCGCCCCCGCGAGGTAGGCGCAGATAAAGACCATGCCGGTGAAGGTGCCCGCGGCCTTCGCGCGGCGCTCCATCGCCATCGCCCTTTTGCCGAATATGAGCATGACGGTGCCCCAGGCGATGATGAAACGCAGCGCGCAGAACCAGAAGGGGGTTATCCCGTCCAGAGCGTCTCGGATGACGACGTTCGTTGCCCCCCATATCAGGGCTACCAGGAGGACGGCGAGGTCTCCGATGATCATTTGTCTGCGTTTCGCTTCCATGGTAATAAAACCTCTTTTTTCGCGGTATATTTTTTACGAACATCGTTATATTATATCATTCAGTAAAATAACGGTAAAAAAATAAAAGGATTCCCTCTGGCGCTCTCCTCCTTGCCTGCGTTCTTTACAGATTTATTTTTTTTGCAGCCAGCTTATAATCGGAACGCCCGGCTGGCGGCTGGCGTTTCACCCCTGCGGCTGTTTTCTGTGGAGGGATTTCCGGGGTGCTTGTTCGGCCGGTGTTTTTGCAGCTTCACCGAAAGGGGCCGATGATGGATATTACTGAAAAGAACGCGAAGAGGTTATGGAAGCGGATTTTATGGATACCGACCCTGATCGTGCTCGTTGCCTGCGCCAGTATCGCGCTCTTTAGCGTAAGCACGGTGCGGGTGGCCAGAAACAGGAATTACATGATGCTGACCGAATCCGGCAGGCAGCAGGCCGAGATATTCGACCTCTCACTGGCGGAGCAATATAAGACTCTCACGATCTTCGCGAACAGCCTCCGCCTTGATGAAAATATCCTGAACGATGAGCACGAGCTTTTTCAGCGGCTCGTCCTAATGAAAGAGACGATGCGCGTCTCACACGTCGGGATCGCGGACGCGGCTGGCGAGGGCTTTCTCGGCAGCGGCCGAAAGATAAATGTCAAAAATTATAGTTTTTTTGCCAGGGCCATGGATATGGCAAGTTCCGCCGAGCTGGAACGGAAGTTCCCCGGCGGCGAAGAGGGGCGCCTCTTTGTCATCTCCGTACCGCTGATAAGGAACGGGCGGTCCGTGGGTGTCGTATTCGCCTGCTGCAGCGATGCTGAATTCAGAAAAATCGTGAAGCTGTCGACCTTCGATGGGGAGAGTTATTCCTTCGTCGTGAACAAGGACGGCGATATAATGCTTGGGAGCGCCAGCCGGGATTTTCTTCTCCGTGAGGCGCACGTTGCTCCGAGGGCGCAGGAAAACTATCTCAGCCTAATAAAAGAGAGCGAGCTGGAACGTGGCTTCTCGGCGCGGAAAATTGCCGAGGACATGGAGAATGGGCGCGGCGGCGCAGCCGAGGTCTCTTACCGCGGCAAGCGCCGGTATGTAGCCTATGAGCCGCTCGGTATAAACGGCTGGTATCTGGTCAATTCAACGCCGGCGCGTGTGGTGGAGGGACCGGCTAGAAGGACGATCGCTGCGGTCTTTGTGCTTTTGGGCATCATCACAGCCTGTTTTTTACTGTTGATTTTTTATATTTACCGGCTTAACGCGAGAAATAACAGGGAGCTGATTCTGGGGCATGAACAGCTGCGCCAGTCGGAAGAGATATACCGTATCGCGGCGAATTTTTCCGACGCCGTACTCTTTGTCATCGACTTCCCCAACGATAAGGTGACCTTTAACCGCAATTTTAAGGAAAAACTTGGTTATGAGCCGCGTTTTTCCTCTTTAAGCGAGATGATGCGCCTTCTGGATACGTTCATAAATGAAAATGATCTTGAGGCGGTAAGGGCGGTGGGCGATAATCTCAGCAGCCAGGAGCTGGAGTGCTGCATTGAGTTCCGCCTTCAAAGGCCCTGCGGCAGAGAGCAGTGGGAGCGCGCCGAGTTCACAAGGATATTCGATCCAGAAGGGGGCCTGCAGCGGGTCATTGGCCGTCTCGTGAATATTGACGAGGAGAAGCGCAGCCTGCGGCAGCTCATAAATCTGGCCGAGAGCGACCCTCTCACGGGGCTGCTGAACCGCAAAGCCGCCGAAGAGCGGATAAGGGCCTTCCTCGCGGACACGGGGGACTGCGGGCTGCACGCGCTCTTTATCGCCGACATAGATGATTTTAAGCTGATCAACGATGGCTACGGTCATATTGAAGGGGACCGGACGATCATCTCGATCGCGCAGGAGATGAAGAAGTTTTTCCGCGGCTCGGACATCATCGGCCGGCTTGGCGGCGATGAGTTTGTGGCGCTGCTGAAGGATGTTCCGTCGATGGATGTCGTGCGCCTGCAGGCCGCCGATTTTTGTGCCGTCTTTGAGCAGGGGTGCCGCGTCTGCACGCTCCGCGCCCACGTTTCCATGAGCGTGGGGATCGCCGTCACCGTTGGCGGCCAGAAGAGCTTTGACGAGCTTTACCGCGAGGCCGACGCCGCGCTCTACCGCGTCAAGGCGGCGGGAAAGAACGATTACCATATTTATAACGACGGCGTCGCGTAAGCCGAGCCGCGGCGAGGACCACGCCGCCGGTGTATTTGAGAGCCTCTCTCGTTATCCATTTTCCAGTATGGTTATTGTATGGTAATTTTATAGACGATGTCCCCACAAAGATAAGGTACTTTTCTTAAATATTTGCCGTTCCCCCGGCGGGGCATATGGCAAACGCGTCACACTTTTTACATCACCTCTTTCAATATAGACATTTAGCAGTCCGCGCCGTCCGCCGGAGGGAACGTCTGCGGCGGTTTTTCATGCGTTTGTCCCGGCGCGGTTCAGGGCAAACGCATGAACGTCAGTGTCATTGCCCATGCTGCCGGACAGCGTCATTTTTATAGTTTTCACAGTGTTCGCCGTAAATTACCTTAGAAATATTAAGAAAAATAACGCGGGGTCCCCTTCCTGTAAATGCTCACCGCGGCCTGCCTCTGCCATGTTAAAGCGAAAAATGCCGCTGTCCGGCATCGCGGTCTGCTCAATATTCGTCAAAAGACTTGACGCGTTTGTCCGGATATGATTATTTGGACATTTACAATTTTGAATTGTAAAGAGTATAATTATGAAATATTTTATAATAAATAATGAATTTTAATGGTTATAAAACAAATTGCGGTTATAAGAACCGGATAAAACCATCATTTCTCTGATATTATCCGCCTGCCATTAAATTGGAAGGAGATATTTATGGTAAATTGGAAAAAATACGCGGCGAAGAATATTTGCCGTATTATCGGCGTTCCTTCCGTCATTGCGCTGGCGGCCTTTGTCAGTATGCTTATATTCAGCGTCGATGTCACGCACCAGACTGAGGAAAATACATTTTCCATGCTGATGGATTCCGCGAAGCAGCAGGTCATGCTCTTCGACGTGTCGATAGAGGGGCAGGTCAACATGCTTTCGACTCTTGCCGACAGTATCGCCAAGCCGGTGGGGGAGGGGCATGATCTCAGGGAATTTATTCCGCGGCTGGAGATGATGAAATATTCCTCCAACTTTACAAACGTGGGGATCACGGGCAAGGACGGAGAGGGATATATCTCAAGCGGCCATCATATCAATATTGGGGACAGGGGGTATTTTCAGAAAAGTATGCTCTTTCAGACCGTCGTCGAGAAGGTAAAATCCGGCAAGGTCATTAAAACGCCGATTTTTATCATATCGGTGCCAATTGTGGATAATGAACGCGTGGTGGGTATTCTTTTCGGGAGCTACAATTTTTCCCAGTTCAAGTCGATCGCGAAGATAGACGCCTTTAAGGGCAGCAGTTACTGTTTTATCGTCGACAGCGACGGCTGTATAGTCATCGGCACGGATAAGCGTCATTTCTTTACGGACGGCAAGTTAGCGGAGGAGTCGCTGTATAGCGTTAATTTTCTGGATGAACTGAAGAACGGCACTATCGACAGAAGAGATTCTTTTAATAAGTTCATGAATAATTTTAAATCTGAAAGAGGCGGGATGTTCGGTTACTCTTTCGGCGGGAGCAGACGTTATGCCGTTTATCAGCCGCTTGGTATCAACGGCTGGGTCTTGTTCAATATGATAGACGCCTCTTCGGTCGACGCGCGGAAGAATAAGATACTGTATTCCGCCTTCGTCGTCATCGGGATAGTCGCCCTATGTTCGCTGTTTTTGGTCTTCTGTATATACAGACTGAACGCCGAGAAGAACAGAGAGCTTCGTGAGAGCGAGGAGCTCTATCGCGTCGTTGAAAATTTTACCAATATGGTGATTTTTGACATGAGTATAAAGAACGACACGATCAGATATAACGAAAATTTTGAGGAGATGTTCGGTTATAAGCCGAGGTTCTTTAAGTTCTCCGAACTTGTGGAAAATTATGCTGCTATAGTATACGAGGATGATCTGCCGATGATCGACAAGATGCTGAACGCCATCCCCGTCGCCGAGTGCGGCTCGGCGGAATTTCGCTGTATCTCTCCCTTCGGTTATTGTATTTGGATGAGGATCGAGTATAACAAGCTGCACGGCGAGGACGGACAGGTCCAGCGCATCGTCGGACGGCTGACGAATATCGACGACGAGAAGAAGAAGTTTCAGCGGCTGCGTTTGGCGGCGGAGCGCGATTCTCTTACGGGGCTGCTGAACCGCAAGACGGCGGAGGGACAGATAAGGGCCGCCCTTGCGGGAGGTGGCGGCGGGCTGCATGCCCTTTTCATCATCGATGTGGATGATTTCAAGTCGATCAACGACGGCTTTGGGCATATTGAGGGAGACCGGGTGCTCATGGCGATCGCGAAGGCGATGGAGGAATTTTTCCGCGGCTCCGATATTATCGGGAGGCTCGGCGGCGATGAATTTGTTGTGTTGTTGAAGGATATTCCCTCGATCGATGTCTTGAAGACGCGGGCCGCCGGCTTACGCGCCCTTTTTTCAAAGATAGGCGGCTCCTGTTCACTTCCTGGGCATATCTCCGCGAGCTTCGGCGTCTCAGTCGCCTCCGGTGGCCGGAAGAGTTTTGAGGAGCTTTATCGGGAGGCTGACGAGGCGCTGTACAGGGCCAAGGCCGAGGGGAAAAACGGTTATCATATTTACGGCGGTTAAAGCCCGGATGCCGGTTTGGTCATGTTTGCAGATAAGAGGAAGAGAACTTATAATTTAGCCCATGTATGAATCAGTGAAGTTTGACGGAGGGATTTTTATGGGCAATTGTATTACCAGAGAGGCGGCCCTTGAGCTGCTTAGAAAATATAACAAAGAGGAGTTCCATCTGCTTCATGCTCTGACGGTGGAGGGCGTGATGCGCTGGTACGCGAACGATCTCGGTTACGGTGATGAGGCCGATTACTGGGCGGCGATAGGGCTGCTTCACGACATAGACTTTGAGCTCTATCCCGATGAGCATTGTAAAAAGGCTCCCGAGCTGCTGGCGGAGGGCGGCGTGGACGAGGCGATGATACGCTCCGTATGCAGCCACGGCTACGGCCTCTGCTCGGATATCAAACCGGAGCATCTGATGGAGAAGGTGCTCTTCGCCTCCGACGAACTGACGGGCCTTATCGGGGCGGCGGCGCTGATGCGCCCCTCGAAGAGCGTGCAGGATATGGAGCTCAAGAGTCTTAAAAAGAAGTATAAAGATAAAAAATTCGCCGCCGGCTGCTCGCGCGAGGTGATCGCGCAGGGCGCGGAGATGCTCGGATGGGAGCTGGACACGCTGCTTGAAAAGACCCTCGAGGCGATGCGCTCCTGCGAAGCGGGCGTCGCCGTCGAGCTGGAAAGTATAAAATAATTGAACGGCAAAAGGGCGCTGATTGCGATGAGCGGCGGAGTGGACAGCTCCGTCGCCGCCTTTTTAACGAAGGAGGCGGGCTTCGACTGCGCGGGCGCGACGATGAAGCTCTTCTCGAACGAGGATATCGGCGTCGAGGGCGAGAGCCGCTGCTGCTCTCTTGACGATGTGGAGGATGCGCGCAGCGTCGCGAACCGGCTCGGCATTCCCTTCTTTGTCTTTAACTTTTCCGATAATTTTCGCCGCGAGGTGATAGAGCGCTTTATCGCCGCCTATAAGAGCGGCGCGACGCCCAACCCCTGCATCGACTGCAACCGTTTTCTGAAGTTTGATAAATTTTTCTCCCGCGCTAAGGAGCTTGATATAGGTCATATCGTGACGGGGCACTACGCCGCCGTCTATTATGACGCGGCCTCGCGGCGTTGGGGTCTGAAAAAGGGGGCGGACGAGAGCAAGGATCAGAGCTATGTCCTCTACTCGCTGACGCAGGAGCAGCTTGCGCACACGCTGCTGCCGCTCGGCGGCATGTCGAAGGCCGAGGTGCGCGAAGCCGCGCTGGAGAACGGCTTTGTCAACGCGAAGAAGCGGGAGAGCCAGGATATCTGCTTCGTCCCCGACGGCGATTACGCCGCCTTTATCGAACACTATACGCGGGAGCCGAACTGTCCCGGCGATTTTGTCGACGGCGGGGGGCGGGTGCTCGGACGCCACCGCGGCTTTGTCCGCTACACGATCGGCCAGCGGCGCGGCCTTGGCCTCTCGCTGCGCGAGCCCCTCTATGTCTGCGCGAAGCGCGCGGCGGACAACACCGTGGTTCTGGGCCGAAGCGAAGAGCTTTTCTCCAAGAGCCTTACGGCCTCGGAGTTGAATTTGATCGCCTGTGACCGGCTTGTTGCTCCGACGCGGGTAAAGGCGAAGGTCCGCTATAAGCAGCGCGAGCAGTGGGCGACGGTGGAACAGACGGCGGAGGACCGTATCCGCGTTGATTTCGACGAGCCGCAGCGCGCTGTGACTCCCGGGCAGGCGGTGGTGCTCTACGACGGCGACTGCGTGGTCGGCGGCGGCACGATCGAGTAAACTTATGGCCGCGGCGGTAGGGGGCTTGCTCAACCGGCTGGCCTTTACCGCCGTGGTTAGCGCGGATATCTATTCCCGATGATTTATAATTTACTATACTCTGATAAACCGGTGTTGGTGTACTTTGCCTTCCAAGATGACCGCCATTGATGTGCGCCCATATCGTGCCCTCGCGCGGAGCCGTATGAGGAGACGGAGAGAGGACAGAAAATTCCTAAATATGATTTTCTTGGGGTGATTTTTTATGAACGAAAAGAGACGGCAGATCATAGAGAAGCTGCTGGAAAAGATCAACAGCGGCGAAGTCGTCACGGGAGACAGGCTGCTGCCGGAGCGGCAGCTCGCGGAGGCGATCGGAGAGACGCGCCCCGTCGTCCGCGAGGGGCTTATCGCGCTGGAGGCGATGGGCGTGCTCGACATCCGCGACAGGCAGGGCATCTATCTCTCGTCAAGCGAGGAGAACGAGGCCAAGATGATGCTTCATAAGGTGCGCGGCTGGCCGGCAGACATGCTTTCGCGGGTGATGGAGGTGCGCCAGATCATCGAACCTCTGGCGACGGCGATCGCCGCCGTTCGGCGCGACGATAAGGACCTCGCGAAGATGCGCGAGTGCCTGCGCAACCTTGCCGAGCTTGTGGATGAGCCCGGAGAGGCCGCGGCGCGGGAGAGTCTTATCTGGAACACCACCCTTCACACCGTCATCGTGGAGTCGGCGGAGAATGCCTACCTCTCGCGTATCTACGAGGGGATACATACGGTTATTGAGCACAGCCTGTCGCTGATGCGGATCGGCACCGCTCCCGAGAAGGAGGGCGGTCCCCGCTCCGTCTACCATGATCACCTTAGATTATTTGAACGCATAGAGGCGCGGGACTCCGCGGGGGCCGAACTCTGCGCAGAGGAGCACCTTCGCCACTCCATCAACGCGATGGTGACTCTGGGGCAGATAGTGCCGGCTTCGGATCTCTTCGGGCAAAAGCTGATCGGGCAGGCGCGGCTTTTGTAGCCGCTATTAGCCTCTCGTCCTTCTGAAGCACTTTACGCCCTCCCACCAAAAGGTGGCAGAGGCGGCGGCCAGCAGCGCGAGCGCGAAGTCCGCTGGCGACAGCGGCTGCAGTTTTGTCGCGGCGGCGGCCTGCGGCAGCGTTGACATCACAATTAAACAGAGCAGCACGCCGAAGTTGACGAACCATGCGACCTTGTCAACCGCCGCGCTCCCCTTCGCGAAGGCAAAATCTCTGTCGGAGCGGTTCACATAGACGAGGAAGAGGTTCGCGAGCACCAGGACGGTGAGGAAGAAGGTCCGCGCGTGTTCCGCGCCGCCGTAGGGCAGCGTGATATAGTAAGAGCCGAAGGCCGCCGCGAAGATCGCGAGCCCCTGCGCCGCCGCCTTTCCGAGCAGCCCGCGCGTGATTATCGGCGCTCCCACGGGACGCGGCGGCCGCTCCATGATGTCCCTCTCCTCCGGCTGGCGCTCGAAGATTATCGAACAGGTGGGGTCGATTATCAGCTCGAGCAGTACGACGTGGATCGGAGCCAGCAGCACGGGAAGGGCCAAGAGCGGCGCGGCCAGCGCCGACAGCGCGATGGGAATATGTATCACAAGGATGTATTCCATCGCCTTTCTGATATTGTCATAGATACGCCGCCCGTCGCGTATAGTGCTCACGATGGTCGAAAAATCGTCGTCCAGCAGCACCATATCCGCCGCTTCGCGTGCCACCTCGGTGCCGCGGCCGCCCATCGCGATGCCGATGTCGGCGTATTTGAGCGCGGGGGCGTCGTTCACGCCGTCGCCCGTCATCGCCACCACCTCGCCGCGCGAGCGCAGCGCCTTGACGATGCGCATCTTTTCACGCGGCATGATACGCGAGAAGATCGTCACGTCTCCCAGCTTTTTAGCCAGCTCCCCGTCGTTCATTTTTTCAAGCTCTTCGCCGGTTATCATTACATGTTCCCTCTCGCCGCAGCCAAGGCCGACGTCGTGCGCGATTCGGTGCGCGGTGACGCTGTTGTCGCCGGTTATCATCACGACGCGCACCCCCGCGCCGCCGCAGGCTCTTATCGACTCCGCGACGTTTTCGCGCGGCGGGTCGACGAAGGCCGCAAGTCCCGCGAGGCGTAGCTTGCAGGCCTCCATCCGCTCGGGGATATCTTTCATATCGTCGTTGTAGGCGACGGCGAGCACGCGGCATCCGGCCCCCGCGAGTCGCAGCTGTTCGCGCTCGGCCCATTCGCGTTCGTCCGGCGTTAGTGAGCAGAGCCGGAGGATGTTTTCGGGAGAACCCTTCGCCGCCGCCATCACCTTTCCGCGGTAGGCCCAGACGTGGCACATCATGCGCGACTCCGAGGAGAAGGGGTATTCGTGTAGTAGGCGCTGCCCCTGGAGCCGTTTTACGTCGAACTTATTCTTCGCCGCTTCGTCGAGGATCGCGCGCTCCATCGGGTCGTAGGGGTTGGTTTCGGAGGCGAGCACCGTCACCTCCGTCAGCTTTTTCGGCGTGGCGCCGCAGAGCGGGGTCAGCTCCTTCAGCGACATGCGGTTCTCCGTCAGCGTCCCCGTCTTATCGACACAGAGCACCGTCACCGCGCCGAGAGTCTCCACGGAGGGGATGCGCCGGATGAGAGAGTTGCGTTTCGCGAGCCTCCAGGCGCCGAGCGCGAGAAAGACGGTGAGCACGACGGGAAATTCCTCGGGGATCGTTGCCATCGCGATGGTGATGCCCGAGAGTGCCGCCTCGATGATGCCGCTGCCCCGGTAGTAGGTGGCGGCGACGATGAAGACCAGCATCATGACGCTGAATAGCGAGCAGTCGCGCACGAGGCGGTGGGTCTGTTTTTCAAGCGGGGTCGGCCTGTCCGGGGCCTGGGCGACGTCCGTGCCGATCTTTCCATATTCCGTACGCGGCCCCGTCTCCGTGACGCGCGCCACGGTGCGTCCGGCTACGGCGTTCGTCCCCGCGTAGCAATGGTCGGTGCGCCAGCCGCGTCCGGCCTCTCCGTGCGGGGCGCAGACCTTCCAGACGATCTCCGATTCGCCGGTAAGCGCCGACTCGTCGGCGCCGAAGCCGTCGTTTTCCAGCAGTTCGCAGTCCGCGGCGATCCGTTCGCCCTCAGATACGATGATTATGTCGCCTGGGACGAGCTCTTCGGAGGGGAGCGTGACGACCTCGCCGCCGCGCACCGCCGTCACCTTGGGAGATGAGAGCGACTTGAGCGCCGCGAGCGTCCGGTCCGTCTTCCACTCCTGATAGATATTGATCGTTCCCATAAAGGCTACGAAGACGAGCATGACGGCGCCGTCGCGTGGCTCTCCCAAGAAGAAATAGAGGCCAGCCGCGCCGATGAGCAGCAGGAATACCGGTTCCGAGAAGAATTTGAGCAGTACGCGCAGCGCGGAGTCCTCTCTCTTCAGCGTGAGCGAATTTTCCCCGTACCTTTCCCGCCGCTTCTTGACCTCGCCGTCCGATAATCCGCAATATTTTTCCGTTAATTCCATGACGTGACTCTCCTTATTCAGCCTCCGCGCGGAGTGTATAAAAATAGAGCCCGCGGGATCGTATTCAAACGGTCCCGCGGGCTCTATAAGATTCATCCCGCTGCCGGGTTGTCGTCCCGGCCCAGCCCCACGACCCGGTATAAATAAAAACTAATTACCAAGTCATCGCCTGCTCCATGTTTAATTGAGTGAATTTTAAATGAAATTTTTGCCTGTTGTCAATAGTATGGCAAAAAATTTAGCGCAGAGTAACCAACGGCTGCTCGCGCGCGTCCCCCTCTCTCGTCATCACGACCTGAAACAGCTGGATGGCGCGCGAACGAAAAGCGCCGGCGCAGGAGAGCAGATAGTAACTCCACATGCGCTGGAAGCGCTCGCCGTATTTTTCCGCAAAGGCGGGCCATGCTTTAGTGAAGTTCCAATACCAGCTCATCAGGGTCTTATCATAGTGGCTGCCGAGGTTGTGGAGGTCTTCGATGACAAAAAGACCCTCCGCCGCCGAGGCGATCTGCGCCGCCGATGGCAGCGCGCCGTTGGGGAAGATGTATCTGTTGAGCCACCTGTCGCAGTTGACGCCGGAGCTGTTGCCTCCGATCGTGTGCAGCAGGAAGAGGCCGTTTTTGCGCAGAAGACGGTGCGCCACCTTCATGTAGGTGCGGAAATTTTTGCTTCCGACATGCTCAAACATTCCCACGGAGACGATCTTATCATACTCCCCGTCGATATCGCGGTAGTCGCAGTCGAGGAATTTGACCGGCAGCCCCTTGCAGTCCTCTTTCGCAAAGGCGAGCTGCTCCTGGGAAATGTTGACGGCGGTGACGCGGCAGCCGCGGCGGGCGGCCATGTACTTTGCGAGGCCGCCCCATCCGCAGCCGATATCCAGCAGACGGTCGCCCTCTTGGAGTTCAAGCTTATTCGCGATCAGCTCCAGCTTGTTGACCTGGGCGCTCGCGAGATCCGCGGTATCTTTGAAATAGGCGCAGCTGTATTGGTGCAGAGGGTCGAGGAAAGAAAAAAAGAGGTCGTTGCCGATGTCGTAATGTTCCTCCGCCACCTTGTGGCTGCGGGAACGGGACTGCATGTTCAGCAGCTTCATCGGCAGCAGCAGCAGCGCGTAGCGCAGGCTTCCCTTGATATCATATTCAACACCGCATTTTATGATCCGGCAGAGAAGCTCATCCAGGCGCTTACAGTTCCACCAGCCGTCCATGTAGGCCTCGCCTAGCCCGAGATTTTTCTCGGCGATGACGCGGCCGTAGAACGCTTCGTTGTTAATTTGCGGGTCCCAGTCGTGCGGGCCGTTTATTTCGATGCCGGCGCTGGTTAATTTTTGCTGAACAGATGCGGGAAGCATGTAAATCACCTCTGTATATTATAATTTTATTTTCAATAATAGAGGAGACGAAAAACGCCTCCAAAATATGTATTATTTAAATATATTATGAACCTATTCGCCCTCTGTAAAAAGAGAAGCCGCGAAGAAAAAAAGGCGTAAAATTTGAAAAAAAGTGAACAGAACCAGGCGCAGAAGAATTTTGCCGTGGGTTTTTCTTTACTTTACCGGAATGGGAGAATATGTAAAGGCGGCGGAGGATGTCTGCGATATAGGATCGCCGCGGCATAGAAATTTTTTCAATGAAGGGTACATTATCTATTGTGCGGAGTCCATTTTTCGTTATATACTACCTTTTCGGTGATATCTTTATCTATCGAAAAGAGGAAAGTATAATGTTAAGATATGCTGCTCCGTTGATACTTCTCTTTGTATCAAACATCTTTATGACCTACGCCTGGTATGGACACCTGAAATATGTCGGCGCGAAGCCTCTTATCGTGGCGATCCTCATCAGCTGGGGTGTCGCCTTCTTTGAATACTGTTTTCAGGTACCCGCGAACCGCATTGGCCACACCGTTTACTCGCTGCCGCAGCTAAAGATTATGCAGGAGGTCATCACGATGACTATATTCGCGGGCTTCTCCTTCTTTGTGATGAAGGAAAAGCTCTCACTCAACTATCTTTGGGCCTCGTTCTGCATGGTGGGCGCGGTATTCTTTATCTTTCGCGGGAATTAGAGGCCGGAGACGCTGTTCCAGCGTTTCCGGTGAAAAGCAGCGCGGCGGCCGTCAGCGCCAGCAACAGGCTGAATACCATAAATCCCTCCGTCATGCCGAAGCGCCGTCCGCCGAAGCTCCAAAGCAGGGGACCGAGAAAATAACCGATACCCCAAAAGAAATAGTAAGCCCCTGAAATAGTTCCCTTTAGGTGGTCCGGCGCGCGCTCGTTGAGGAAGGCCATTGAGGCGACATAGAAGCCTCCGAGGGAACCGGCGGCGAAACCCACGCAGATTATGGAAGAGACCCTGGGTATATATGGGAAGATACCCCAGGAGAGCGCCGTCAAAAGCAGTCCCGCGATGATGAAGGGCCGCCGGCCGTAACGGTCGGAGAGTGTTCCGTAAGTTATCTGCAGTAAGAATATGAATACGTAGCTGGCGGTGAAGATCATGCCCGTTTCGATCAGGCTGAATCCCTTCTCTGTGATGAACCAGGCGGGCGCGATGGCGAAGACCAGCCCCTGGCCGCAGCCGTAGAGGAATATCCCGAACAGCGTTATGCGCACCGGCAGATCCGAGAGCAGCGCGAAGGCCTTTCTTATCTCAAGCCGGTTCGCCGTATCCAATGAACCCTTTTTATTATTCTCAACCATTATTAAAATGATGAAAAACGACAGCACGCAGAGAATGCTGTAAAGCACGAAGCCCAGCTCCCCGACCATCAGGACGCTGGGGAAAATGACCCGCAGGAGCGGTCCCGCCGCCAGCCCCACATACATCGAGGCGCTGTAGATGCCGAGCATCTTTCCCTTATGTTCCGGATAGGCGATCGCGATGAGCGCGGAGGCCATCGCCCACAGCGGGATTTCTCCCGCGCCCTGAAGCGCGCGGCCCATAAATATGGGCAGGCTGGAGGCGGCGAAATAAAACAGAAGCCCGGAGAGCGCCATCAGGAAATAGCCGAACAACAGAAAGAGCTTCACGCCGAATCTGTCCGAAAGGCTGCCGAAGGGAACCTGGAAGATGATATACGGCAGTCCGTAGCAGGAAGCGAGCAGTCCGACGAGCGCCGAGCTCCCGCCGTTGAGTTCAATTACGCGTTCCGGCAGGCTCGACATCACGATCCCCACCCCCAGCATTGAAATCGCGGCGGCGGCCGTAAGTCCGGTGAAGCTCTTTGCGCGGCTGTTCATAAGACAACTCTCCAATCCGTGTGATAGGGGTACGAGATCCCCATGTAGTCTGACGAGCGCTTAAATCTCATCGGTGCGGCCTGTTTACCGTCCATACGCCGGATACTATCATCGCGCCGCCGAGGAGGAGCCAGAGGGTGAACCGTTCGCCGATTACGAAATAGGCGACGACGATCCCCACCAGCGGCTGTAAAAATTGAAAAACCATCAGCCTGGCGACGGGGATGTTCGCCGCCGCGTAATACCAGAAGACGTAGGCCAGACCGGAGCATAAAAAACCAAGGATGGCGAGCGCCTCCCATGTGCGCCAGCTGAAACCGGTCAGGACTGAAACGTCCGTTCCCGTCAGCGCGAGCGCCGGCAGGCACATCAGCACCGCGAAAAAAATTTCCCAGAAGATCGTGAATACCGGCGGATAGCGGTTCTCCTTGAACAGCCAGCGCGTAAGGACCATGAAGGCGGCCCAGTTGAGAACCGAGAGCGATATCAGAAAATCCCCGAAATTATAGGAGGAGATCCCCCGCGCGCCCTTTGTGCCCAGCCCGAGGACTACAGCCACGCCGAGAAATGCTAAGATTATCCCAAAGACCCCGCCGCGCGAGAGCCGCTCTTTTAGAAAAAAACTGGCGAACAGCGCCGTCATCGCCGGTGCCGCCGCCATCTGCCAGTTGGCCGTCGCGCTGCCGGAGCTCCGCATCGCCACCGTCTGGATGCCGATATGGAAGAAAAATCCCATGAAACCCATGAAGGCCAGCACGAGCGTCTGCCTGCGCGTCGGCAGCCTGAGTTCGCCGCAGTACCAGGCAACGGGAAGCAGCAGCGCCAATGAAAGCACGAAGCGCAGGAACATCACCAGCAACGGGTCCGCCTGTTCCAGTGCCACCTTTGCCCCCGCGAAACTCGCGCCCCAGAAAATTACCGTAAGTGTCGCGAGGATATAGACCTGTAAAAATTTATCTCTCTTCATGCCGGAAAAAATTTCTCCTATGATATCTTAATATATGTATCTCGGAAATTGTGTGAAATATTACATTACAGTTTACATAATTTTGTATATTTTTTCAAGGACTATATTTAACATGAGGTGCATTTCATTACATCTATTGAATATAAAAATATTCAACAGTGCGCCATAGGTAAAGACCGCCGCCAAGGCGAATGAGGCGTATAACAGCCGTGGCTCCATGATAAAAGCAAATAACAGCGCCGCCGGGAGCAGGATCGCGGCTAGTGTCTTCACCCCCGCCGAGTTAAAAAATTTCTGTCCATGGTGTATCGTGATTGCCGTCATTACGATTCCTCCTTTACAGATTTGTGTTGTTGTTCTTTGACCCGATTATGAGATAAGTATATATTTTTGTCTAACAGAAGCTATTGGTAAGTATAACAATGTTTTTATTGTTGATATAATTATTTATATTAATAATAATATTGGAGTGATAGATATTGAACCTGCTGAATATGAGATATTTTATAGAGACGACAGAGACGCTGAATTTTACGAAAGCGGCGAAAAATCTGAATATCTCCCAGCAGGCGCTGAGCACGCATATCGCGGCTTTGGAAAGAGAGCTGGGCAGCGAACTTTTTATGCGCGGTGTGCCATTGGTTATCACTCAGGCCGGTCTGCTCTTCAAGAGCTACGCCCAAAAGTTTCTGAATGAGTACAGCTCCATGATGCACGAGATGAACGATATAAAAGACGAACGCCGGGGCACCCTCTCCCTCGGCATCGCGCATACGCGCGGAAGGATACTGCTGCCGGAGATACTCCCGCTATTTCAGCGGGTGTTCCCGAAGGTGGATATCAAAATTACGGAGGGAAGAAACGACGAAATGCAGAAGGCGCTGCTGGAGGGCAAGCTTGAGCTGCTCATATGCAAACTACCGATCATGGCGGCAAACGTAAAGAGCGAGTTTTTTTATCAGGAAGAGGCGGTGCTGATGGTCTCTGACGAATTACTTGAAAAATATTTCGGAGCGCAGAAGGGGACTGTGGTCAAAGAAATCGAGCGGACCGCAGGCGTCGGGCCGCTCGAAAAATTGCCTTTCCTGCTGCCGCACAGAGGGGATTTAATGCGCGTGGTGGCGGACGAACTGATAGGCAGAGCTGGTTTTATACCTAATATAATCGTTGAATCGGAGAATATAGAGACGCTGCTGGAGATGTCCGTCCGCGGCCTTGGCGTCACATTTTATCCGAAGATGTTCATAGACTATTCCGGCTTTATCAATTTTCCTGAGACCTTCCATATAATACCGCTGGATACCCCCGTGGCCTCATACGCGATGGGCTTCTGCTGCCCGAAAGACAGATATCTCTCCTTCGCCGCGCGGGAATTTATCCGGATCGCAAAGGAAAATATTCATCTGTAGAGGCGGCCCGTCCTCTAAAATATCTCTCCGAGACTTCTCACAAAGGAGCCCGGCGGCAGCGAGGCGATCTTCTCCGCCGTCATAAACACGCCGTCCATATAGATGTCGCTCATATAGTCCTGGACCTCTATCGTGATGATCTCGTCCTTGCGCGCGAGCGATATCGTATGTCCCGAATAGGGACCGGGCCACGGAAGCCTCTCCGCTAAGACGGGCACGCCGCAGATCTTTGCCCCGAGCACCCCTGGATAACTTTCACGGCTCTTCACCTCTCCCGCGTCGTCGCCTGCCGCCGCGGCGGCCAAAGCGGCGGCGGTACCGCTGGGCGCGTTGGCCATCTCGTTGGTATGCCGGTCGGTTATCGATACGAAGGGGTAATAGGCGCGCGCTTTTTTGATGAAGTCTGTCACGAGGCTGATACCAAGGCCGTAGTTGGGGATGACCGCCCAGCGCAGCCCCTTCGCGGCGACCGCCGCCTTGAAGGGAGCCAGATCGTCCTCCGTAAGCCCCGTAGTGCCGATCACCGCGTTAAGGCTAAAATCCAGATAGACGGACATATTTTCAGCCATCACCGGCGTCGCCGAAAAGTCGATTACCAGATCAGGCTTTGACTCAGCAAGCGCCGCCCTTAGGTCATTAGAGGCCTTTATGCCAAGTTCACCGATGCCGGCGATAGTCCCAAGATCGGAACCGGCCTCGAGGCACCAGCCGCCGACAAGCTGAAACCCCTCTTTGCCGACGATCGTCCTGACGATGGTGCGTCCTACGTTTCCGGAGGCTCCGGAGAGAAAAATCCTTGTCATGATAAAATACCCTCCCTCTAGATTAGTTTTCTTTCTTTATATAGACCATATCCACATGTGGAATGCCGTCTTCGAGATAGACCTCTGAGATGCGCCGGAATCCCAGCGATTCATAGAAGCCGGCCAGATAGTCCTGCGCGCCGATCTTTATCGTATCCTCTCCGAGGACGTTCAACGCGAAGTCGATAGCCCGTTCCATCATTTCGCGCGCATATCCGTGTCCCCGGCACTCAGATGCGACGGCTACGCGCCCCATTGCGAGAGAGTCGTAGGTGACGCCGGGCTTGAGAATGCGCATCGAGGCGGCGAGACGTCCCTCTTCGTCGCAGCCGAATAACTGCCAGGCCTGGCGGTCCGCGCCGTCTACTTCAGGATATGGACATGACTGCTCGACGACAAAGATATCGCACCGCTGCATGAGAATATCGTAAAGTTCGGAAGTGGAAAGTTCCTCAAAAGGTTTTATCTTCCACTGCATACACAGCCCTCCTTTATAACTATTTATAATAATGTGGATATAACCATTTAAAATGATACCATCTACACGGTGCAAATGGGAAAAGAAAAAAATTGAACCGCCGACGGAGTAAAGGTAAAAAGAACTGATAGTATTTTTAAGAAATTTTTACAAAAAATTTATGGATATAATCAGTAAAAGGTGCATTGACAAGAGGTCACCAGGCCGGGTGTCCTATCAAAAAATGCTTGACGAAAAGCGGCGCCCGTAATATACTACCTCTCGTTGCGCCGCGGGATGCGGCTGTCGCCACAAACCAGCCGCAGCGAGCACCATGACAAAAAGAATACAGAGAGAGCAAAAGAAACATACACC
>NZ_JAJBUX010000045.1 GCF_020860125.1 Cloacibacillus sp.
TCACATAAATAATGAATTAAGCATATCATGCATATATCCACATGGAAATTCACCCTTTTGCCAGACTTATACACATAAATTGGCAGAACTACAGGTCGTTTTCTCCTCTATCTGCGCCAAAATATTGGTTTGAGCACATAAGTGTCCACATTTTGTGGATAACTTTGTAGATAAGTCGGTGCAAAAATTACGCACTTTAATTTATTCGACTTCTATTGGCGATGGGAAAATAGTCGTAAGTTAGGTGATATTTACTTCGCCGTAACAGATAAATAATCTCCAAAATCACGGAAATTTCTATGAATGATTCCAAAAGTACGCAGATTTGCCGCGGATGGATGAGCGCCGCTCCATTTTTCCTCGGGATTTTAATAGGTACGCCCCTCCATCCTTGGGAAAACAGCAAGTCTTTTGATGAATATTAAGCCTCGCGATGCCTGGCGGCGGTATTTTCCGCATTCACACGGTAGTTATAGACTGCGGTGAACAATTTACAGGATGAAAATAGCGTCATTTTATTATTAGGGTAATTTCCGGTGAACGTTGTGAAATCTATAAAAAATTATGCCATCAGGCGGCACTGACTATGGTTGGCTTATACGTTTGACCTGACCTCCAACTGTCCGATCGTATAAAAAAATCACCGCCGCGGTACGATGCCGGCCGCGGCGGCGGTCTCTATTCCTGCTAAGATAACTATCCGCGCTTTGCGATTGCCGCTCCCACCACCAGCGTCTCTTTTCCGGAGTTTTCGATGCCGTGGGAACGTCCCATACGGCATAGCATGATGTCGCCGGCCTTTACATGCTGGGTCTCGTTCTCTTCCGTGTAGAGCCCTTCGCCGCTCATAATAAAATACACTTCTTCATTGTCGGCGTGCAGATGGTAGCCTACGGAGGCTCCCGGCTCAAGCTCGAGACGGGTCGTCATCGTGAAGGCGCCGTTCTGGTCGGGGATCGCTACCGGGAAGGCAAGCGCATGTCCCTTGCCGCTGCCGCCCAATTTTTCCCTCTTTATTCCATCTTCCTGGTTTTTTAATATCATCTTCGATTCTCCTTTTTGCAGAGTCTAATTTTTGTGCTTTCCAGAGAAATTATATTGCCTCTGAGAGATAAGTCTATTCTTTTTATATAGATAAAAGAGCTAAATATTATTGACCTTTAATGATTATTAAATTTCCTTCCACGCCAAAAAGATGAGATAGGATTGGTAATGTATTTTTTACGAATATTAGGCATATGTTATTGATAAAAGATCTTGAATATTACTTGAATGTAAAAAATAAAATAAATAATTGGCTAATATTATATTACTATGATAAAATAGTATATTGCCCTATAAGGCGGTGTATTGCTATACCCTAAACCGTTCCGGCGGAAAGAAAGGCGGCGGATTACAGTAACCGGTAGAATATAAGACTAACATTAAGGAGGAAAATATTATGACGGAAAAGAAATCAAAGCTTAATCTTCTTATGCCACACACCTACGTTCTTCTTTTCTTTCTGATCGTCATTGCGACCATTGGAACCTATGTTGTGCCGGCAGGTTTATACGACCGTATCACTGACCCTCATACGGGGCGTATGGTCGTCGATCCGACGACCTATCATATCGTCAAGTCAACGCCGGTGGACCCCTTCGCAATGTTCATCAGCGTCTATAAGGGGCTTGTCCAGGCAGCCGATATTATATTCTTTATAATGATCTCATACGCATGTTTCTATCTCGTCCTCGTCAGCGGCGCGCTTAACGCTGCGATGGGCGCCCTGCTGCGCGCAACGAAGGGGCGCGACGCCTTCGTCATGCCGCTCTTCATGTATCTATTCGCCACCGCCGCCACCTTCTTTGGCATGTTTGAGGAGGCCTTCGGGTTTATACCGATCTTCGTCGGACTTGCCGTCGCGATGGGTTATGACGCGCTGGTCGGCATGTCCGTCGTCGCGATGGGATGCGGCCTCGGCTTTGCCGCCGCCTTTATGAACCCCTTCACGGTCGGCCTCGCGCAGAAGATATCGGAGCTGCCGCTCTTCTCGGGACTCGGTTTCCGCATCGTATCATGGTTTGTTTTTGTGACGATGGGCGTCATCTGGATGATGCGCTATGCGGCGAAGGTGAGAAAAGACCCCAGCAAGAGCCTCATGAAGGGTATCGACGTCGGCGCGCTGGCGCTCGACCACAACGAACTTGTTGATTCAAAGTTCACCGGACGCAATAAGGCGGTCCTTCTCGTCCTGTTTATCGGAATGTGCTTCTTGGTATGGGGCGTGCTTACAAGGGGCTGGTATTTCGACGAGCTCTGCGGACTGCTCCTCGTTACGGGCATCGCCTGCGGCCTGGCTAACGGATACGGTCCCAGCCGCATAGCGCAGATATTTATCGACGCCTGGAAGGATATCATCTTCGGAGCCTGCGTCGTCGGCATCTCGCGCGGGGTGCTCGTCGTCATGCAGCAGGGACAGATCATCGACACCGTCATTTATGCGCTGGCGGCGCCTCTGAGCGGACTGCCGAAATGGGTGGCCGCCGAAGGGATGCTCTTCGTACAGACCCTGATAAACTTTTTCATCCCCTCCGGCTCGGGACAGGCGGCGACCACCATCCCTATCATGTCCCCGCTTTCTGACATCCTTGGCATTCCGCGCCAGGTAGCGGTCCTCGCCTACCAGTACGGCGACGGTTTTTCTAATATCCTCTGGCCGACGACGAATCTGCCGGTCATGTGCAGCCTCGCGAAGGTGCCGATTGAGAAGTGGTGGAAGTACTTCATTCCCTTCTTCCTCCTCCTCTTCGCTGTGCAGATGGTATTCATCTTCGTCGTGATAATGATCAACTATCAATAAAGACTGCTGTGTATAATGGAAAAATTTGAGCTTCTTATCCGGGGAGGGGATGTCATACTCCCCGGATGCGCCGAACCATCCAGTGTCAACATCGCCGTCAGCGGCGGCCGCGTAGCGTCGCTGACGGCGGAGGAGCCTCCTGCGGCCGTGGTTATTGACGCCGCGGGGCTCTGCGTTTCGCCCGGTTTTATCGACACCCATATGCACGACGAAGAGGCCGAAGACGGAAATACGGTCGAGCAGGCGCTTTTGCGGCAGGGGGTCACGACGGCGATCGCCGGAAACTGCGGCTCCGGTCCGCTGGCGGCCGATATCAGACCCTATAGGAGGAACCCTTGGCTTAATCTGGGCTATCTGACGGGACATACAAAGCTTCGGGAAAGTTCCGGGGTGACGGATATATATGCCGCCTCGCCGCCTGATGCGATAGAAAAGATGAGCGGGCTGCTCCTTCATGAACTTGAAAATGAGGGTTCTTTCGGCCTATCTTTCGGCCTTGAGTATATGCCTAATACCTCGGCGGAAGAGATCGAAGCGCTTCTTAAAGTTGCCAGCAGCTACCAAAATATATGGATACCGGTGCACATCCGCGCCGACGGCCCCGCCGCGGTGGAGGCTGTGGACGAAATAATCGGCTATGCCCATAAATATCCGCTGCGCTTCCAGATATCGCACACCGGCAGCATGTGCGCCTTCGGTCGTCTCTCCGAGGTGCTTGACCACATCTCCGCCGCCGTCGCCAACGGCTGTGACATAACCTTCGACTGTTACCCATACGACGCCTTCTGTACCAACCTCGGTTCGGCGGTCTTCGACGAAGGTTTTGAAGAGAGGTGGGGACGCGGCTGCGCATATCTGGAGGTTGGCAGCGGGCCGTACCGTGGAAAATTTCTCTCTGAGGACGGCCTTTACGCAAAACTGCGAAAAGAGGCTCCCGAGACCCTTATCATTGCCCATGTGATAAACGGGGCCGAGGTCGAGGAATGCCTCATGCACCCGCGCTGCGCCGTCGCCTCGGACTCAATTCTTCTCAAGGGGCACGGACATCCGCGCGCCGCGGGAACCTTCCCGCGCGCGATAAATATCATGCGGAAAAAGGGGCTGAGCCTCGTTGAGGCGGTGCGGAAATGCACATCGCTGCCGGCGGCGATGGCCTTCCTCGATAAAGGTGAAATCAAACCCGGAGCTGACGCCGACTTTGTACTCTTTGACCCTCAGCGGCTGCGTGACCGGGCAACATTCGCCGAAGAGCTTCTGCCTCCCGAGGGCGTCGAGTGGGTCATCATCGGCGGAGAGGCCGCCGTACATAAAAACGAGATTCTTGGAGGCCCCAAAGGAAGGCTGATCACCCGCCAAACCTTCGCGGCTGTATAATAGCGGTAAGAGATATAGCATACAAAGGGAGGCTGACGTCATGGAGCTTCGGCAGATGATAGCGGAACTTGATAAAAATATCGCGGTAAACACCCCCGCGATGGCGGCCATGAGCGACGGTTTTGCCGCGCGCCCCGAGGTCTCGGGAAAAGAGTTTGAGACCAGCAAAGAAATAGTCCGTGTGCTGAAAGAGGCGGGCTTTGAGGTCGAGTATCCCGCGCTCGGCATTCCGACCGCCTTCACTGCGCGCTGCGGCAGAGGCGGCGGCCCTAAAGTCGCCATTCTCACGGAATACGACGCGCTGCCGGAGATCGGCCACGCCTGCGGCCATAATCTGCACGGTTCGATGTCGGTCCTGACGGCGCTCGCTCTTCTTCCGATCCTGAAGAATACGGACTGCGAGCTGCTGGTGGCCGGCACTCCCGCCGAGGAGACGGATGGGGCGAAGGTCGAGATGTCCGCTAAAGGGCTCTTCGACGGCTGTGACTTCGCGATGATGATCCATTCCTGCGGCGGAAAAAACATGGTCGAATATCGTTCGCTTGCGATGGACGCGGTGGAGTTCACCTTCACCGGCAAGACCTCGCACGCCGCCTCCGCCCCCTGGGAGGGGTGCAACGCGCTGAACGGCCTGCAGCTGTTCTTTCACGCGGTGGATATGCTACGCCAGCATGTGAGGCCGGAGGTCCGCATGCACGGCATCGTCCACGACGGCGGCGCGGCGCCGAATATCGTACCTGAGCGCGCCGTCGGGCGCTTCTACTTCCGAGCCCCGAAAAGGGCCTATCTCGACGAAATTATCAAAAAGGTCCACAACTGTGCGCGCGGCGCGGCGCTCGCGACGGAGACAGAGGTGACGTGGCGCAACTTTGAGGCGAGCTTTATGGATATGCTTCCCAACGGCCCCGCCGAGACAATGGCGAAAAAATACTTTGCGAAAATTGGTCTTGAAGTGACCCCCTGCGGCACATTTATGGGCTCTTCCGACATGGGCGACGTCTCCTACAGATGTCCGGCGCTGCAGCCGGAAATAGACATCTCAGGCGAGAATATCGAAGCCCACACCCGCGCCTTTGCCGAGGCGACGCAGAAGCCGCGCGCACACGAGGCGATGAGGGACGGGGCGAAGATAATCGGACGCTGTCTGCTTGAGGTCATCTCGGACGGAGAGCTGCGCGGCAGAATGTGGCAGAGTTATAAAGAGGAGATCGCCGCCGCGAAGAGGTAGGTGGCGCTGAAATATTGGTATAAACATAATAAGGGCTGCCGGAAAATAGAGGCAGCCTTTGTCGTTTCTTTTCATTAATTTAAAACTTGCCCTCCACATGATAAAATTATCAGCGGGTTTGAAAGAAAAGTAATATACACAGGGGGAGACAACAATGTCGTCAAAGGTATATTTCACAAATATGAGAGCGACGCCGGAACTTAATCTGCTTCAGAAGCTTGAGAAGCTGATAAAGAGCGCCGGCATCGGAGAGATCGACTTCAAAAAACAGTTCGCGGCGATAAAAATACATCTCGGGGAGCCGGGAAATATTGCCTACCTGCGCCCAAACTTCTCGAAGGTAGTGGCGGACGTTATTAAAGAACTTGGCGGAAAGCCATTCCTCACTGACAGCAACACGCTCTATGTCGGCCGCCGCAAGGACGCGCTCGAACACCTCGACGCTGCCTACGAAAACGGCTATAACCCCTTCTGCACCGGCTGTCAGGTGATAATCGCCGACGGCCTGAAGGGGACAGACGAAGCTCTGATTCCGGTGGAGGGCGGCGAATATGTCAAGGAGGCGAAGATCGGCCGCGCCATCGCCGACGCCGACATCATCATCTCGCTCTCCCATTTCAAGGGACATGAGCTGACCGGCTTTGGCGGCGCGGTCAAGAATCTCGGCATGGGTTCGGGATCGCGAGCCGGCAAGATGGAGATGCACAGCGAAGGAAAACCGTCTATCAGTGAAGAAAAATGTATCGGCTGCGGACGCTGCGCCCGCAACTGCGCGCAGAGGGCGATCTCGATAAAAGCCGGAAAAGCCTCCATAGACCATGAAAAGTGCGTTGGCTGCGGGCGCTGCATCTCCGCCTGCCCCTTTGATGCCGTCATGCCGGACTGGGATGGCTCGAACGACGTCCTCAACAAAAAGATGGCGGAATACGCGAAGGCGGTCATCTTTGGGAAACCGAACTTCCACGTCTGCCTCGTAATAGACGTCTCGCCATTCTGTGACTGCCACGTGGAAAACGACGCCGCCGTCACGCCCGACATTGGATTCTTCGCCTCCTTTGACCCCGTGGCGCTCGACCAGGCCTGCGCCGACGCGGTGATAAAGACCCCCGTGATCTCCGGGACCTATCTGACGGACCAGCTGCATGAAAACGGCGCGGATCCGGATCATTTCCACGCGATGCACCCCACCACCAAATGGCAGGTGATGCTGGAACATGCCGAAAAGCTCGGTATGGGCACGCGCAATTATGAACTTATAGAAATCTAAGATATTGAGGCACGGGCAAGTTTCGCCCGTGCCTCCTGTTTTTTAAAAAGATCTATAATCTATTTTCCGTAGGATAGACCGTTCCCTCTTTCATCACAAAGGCACAGTCTCTGAGGGCGTCCGGATCTTTTAAGAGGTCTCTCTTCCAGCCGGCGATATCGGCTAGCTTCCCGGGCTCTATCGTTCCGACAAGATGGTCGATTTCACAAATTTCGGCGTTATTCTTTGTTGCCGCCGCAAGAGCTCTGAAGGGGTCCATGCCGCTGTTCAGCCAGGCGTTATATTCCCAGCCGCTCTCGTAGTTCTGATGTACGGCGACCATATCTGTCCCGTATCCGAGCTTTATCTTGCTTTCACGGATGATCTCGCGCCCCTCTTGGAGGAGTTTCTGGTACTTTTCCAATTTCTTTCTGAAAGATTTGCTCTTTTTGGAGAGACTATCCTCGTCACTGTGTATCGCGTCGTCGTAGGGAACGAAGGTGGGAACAAGATAGGTCCCTGAATCCTCAAAAAGCTTGGCCGTCTCTTTATCCATCAGCGAACCATGTTCGATGCCGGTAATCCCGTAACCGATCAGCTTCTTCATCAGACGTGGTCCGTAGGCGTGCGCCGTTACGGAAATTTTTACCTCCTGCGCTGTATCGAAGATCGCCTTGAACTCCGCGTCGTTGAGCTGGATATCGTCGGGATCGTCATTAGGTGTCGCAAAACCGCCGGTGGCCATGATCTTTAGAAAGTCGAAGCCCATTTTCTTCTCCCGACGCACGGCTCCCGTGAAAAAATCGGCCCCATTACCGCAGGTAGGGTACTCTTTCATCATATAATCTGATAAATAAGGGTTATTCCTTACCGCCTGCGTCATATCTCCGTGGCTGCCAGGGGTGCAGAGGAAGTGCGATGAGACGATGAGCCTTGAGCCCTCAATGTATCCCTCATCTATCGCCCGTTTTACATCAAGCTCATAGGCTTCGCGGAACCATCCAAGCGAACGGATCGTTGTGAATCCGCCCATGAGGGTTTTGCGCGCCGTTCTTGCGGTGGCAAGCGTTCGGTAGCCGTCCGAATTGTAGACGGTATCGGTATAAATATCCCTCCAGTCGAAAAATTCCGGGTGGACGTGCGCGTCTATCATTCCGGGGGTGACGGTACAGTCGCTGAGGTCGATGGTCTTGAGTTTTTCCGGCCCTGGTATGTTGTGACCCACTTCAATGATTTTTTTACCTTTAATTAAAATTTCCATGTCTTCTTGCAGGGAATTTTTTAATCCGTCATATAATTTCCCGCATTTTATCTTTAAATACCCCTCCATTTTGAATCCCCCTATCAATATATTTTTATTTTTGAATATTGACATAAATTTTTCTTGATATATATTATATATAAT
>NZ_JAJBUX010000046.1 GCF_020860125.1 Cloacibacillus sp.
TATAAGATTATAAATCTCCACGGCGCTTTTGTCCCAGTCGATTTCACCGTCTTCGGGACGGCGGCGTCCAAAGCAGGTCGCCTCCGCCTCGTCCTGCGGACGGCGCGGCGCCGTTCCCGCCTCAAGCTCAGGCAGACGGCGCGCCAATATCAGCCGCGCGGCCTCCGCCACCTTCATAAAGACGTCGTAGGCCGTGTCGGTAAACTCTATCGGCACCCGCTCCTGGTCGACGATGTCGCCGCGGTCGGCCCTCTCCGTCATTACGTGAAGCGTCGCGCCTGTCTCTTTTTCGCCGTTAAGCACCGCCCAGTTGACGCAGGCGCGTCCGCGGTATTTCGGCAGCAGCGCCCCGTGAATGTTGTAGGCGCCGAGGCGCGGCATGTCGAGCACCGCCTTCGGTATCAGCGCGCGGTAGTAGCAGGAGAGGATGAGCTCCGGCTCAAGGGAGCGCAGATAATCGGCCTCCTCCGCGCCGAGTTTTTGCGGCGTGCACACGGGAATGCCGTTTTTTTCCGCGATCGCCCTCACCGAGCGAAACCATATCTCCTCGCCCGGGTCGTCGTTGTGTGTGAAGACGGCGGCGATGTTCGCACCATCTTTTATCAGCTCCTCCAGGCAGAGACAGCCGACCTCGCTGTACGCGAAAAGGACGATCTTAGGCCTGTCCATCGGAGCCTTCCGCGGTATGCTCAAAAATTTTCCGTATCGAATAGCGCGGACGTTTGCTCACCTCGCGGTAGATACGGCCAATGTACTCTCCGATGATGCCGAGCGAAAAGAGCGTGATGCCGCTGATGACGAACTCGGAGGCCTCGAACGCCTGTTCAAGGAAGAGCTGCCAGGTGCCGATGCCTAGGAAGAGCCGACGTGCGAACATATAAAATAGCAGCAGGAAGGAGATCATTGACAGCAGCATGCCGGCCATCGTTACGAGCTGAAGGGGCACGAGAGAAAAGCTCGTCATAAGGTCGAAGTTGAGGCGTATCAGCTGAAAAAGGCCATATTTGGACTCGCCGAGCTCCCGCTCACGATGGGCGACGGGGATCTCTATGGGGTTGACGGCGAATTTCTGCGCGAGGGCGGGGATGAAGGTCGTCGTCTCCTGGCTGTGGTTGATGATGTCGATGATACGGCGGTCGTAGCCGCGCAGCATACAGCCATAATCGCGGATCTTGAGCTTTGCGATGCGGTTTGTGAGCTTGTTGATGCACTTTGAGGCGATCTTGCGAAAGAGGGGGTCCCGGCGGCCTACGCGGTATGTGCCGACGACGTCGTGTCCTTCGTCCATCTGTTTGAGGATGTTCGGTATCTCCGAGGGCGGATTCTGCAGGTCGGCGTCAAGGGTGATTATCTTGCCGCCGCGCGCGTGGTCGAAACCCGCCATGATCGCCATATGCTGTCCGAAGTTCGCCCCGAGGTCGATCACGCGCATCTCGGGATGGATTTTATAGAAATCGTAGAGTATTCCCATCGTCGCGTCGCGGCTGCCGTCGTTGATAAAAATTACCTCAAAGCCGCGTCCGAGATTCTCCATCACGGGCCACAGCTCTTCAAAGAGCTTGTGCAGCGACTCCTCTTCGTTATAGGCGGGGATGACGACCGAGACCTCTATCCCCGCCGCCGTCACGCGCGGTTCTCCGTCAGCCCTTTGTGTTAACATTTACCGCAGACCTCTTTTATCGCCGTGACGGCGTCGCGCGCGTCCCCGTCTGTCATTGCGGGGAAGAGCGGCAGCGATACGATACGGTCGGAGACATATTCCGCCTCCGGCAGATCTCCGCGTCCCATGCCGGTAACCTCATGGTAGCAGGTGAAGAGGTGCAGCGCCTGATAGTGGAGCGCCGTGCCGATGTTGCGCTCCTTCATGCGCGCCATGAATTCGTCGCGTGTGAAGCCCAGTTTGTCGATGTCGACGAAGGGGGTGAAGATGTGCCACGAATGCTCGTAGTCCCAGGGCGCGCGCTGCGGGAGTATGAGCCCCTCGATTCCCGCTAGCTCGCGCAGATAAAAGCCGGCGATCTCCGCGCGGCGGCGGTTGAAGGATTCGAGCTCCTTCATCTGTGAATTTCCGATCGCCGCCTGGATGTCCATCATCGTATATTTGAGGCCGGGGAAGAAGATGTCGTAATTGGCGCTGCCCTTCGCCGCGTAGCGGTTCCAGGCTCCCTTGGACATGCCGTTCTGGCGCAGAACCATGATCCTCTCGGCGAGCTCCTCGTCTTCGGTGCAGATCATGCCGCCCTCGCCGGTCGTGATGTTCTTCGTCGGGTGGAAGCTGAAGACGGATAGATGCCGCGCCCCGCGGTCCGCGCCGATCCTGCGCCCTTTGTAGGAGGCGCCGAGCGCGTGTGCCGCGTCTTCGATCACCGCGAGGCCGTGGGCGGCGGCTATCGCCTCGATCTTATCCATATCGCAGGGCGTTCCCGCGAAGTGGACGGGGATCACCGCCTTCGTCGCCTTCGTTATCGCGCGCTCGATATTTTCCGGCACGATGTCCAGAGTACGGCGGTCTATATCGGCGAATACCGGCTTCGCCCCCGTGAAGAGTATCGCGTTCACCGTCACCGCGAAGGTCATCGGCGTGGTGACCACCTCGTCTCCGGAGCCGACGCCCAGCGCCATCAGCGCGCAGTGCAGACCGGCGGTAGCGGAGTTGACGGAGAGCGCGTAACTCGCGCCGGTGTATTTCGCAAAATTTTCCTCGAACTGTATCGTCTTCGGCCCCATCGCGAGCCAGCCGCTGCGAATCGAATCGGCGACATCCGAAATGGCCTCTTCGCTGATACTCGGCTTGGCGAAGGGCAAAAATTCTTTTCTCATTTTGTAGGCTCCTCTCTATAGAAGAGAATCAAATATTTTCCGCTTTCTATCTTTTCCGCCGTTCCGGTGCTGCCGTCGGGGAATAATTCTTCGAAACGCCCGTCATTTTTCACGACCAGTATAAAGCGTTTTTCTCTCGCCCGCCACTGCCGCAGGAACTCTTCCTTTGTCAGGAACCAGCCCCTGCCCTCCGGTTGGTTCGCGCCGTACTCAAGTTCGCCCGGGTGGCCGACCATCATCACCCGCTGCTTTGTGTAGAAGGGGATACCCTGCAGCACCTCGTCGTAGGCGACGATCACATCTCCCGGCCTTCTCTCTTTGATTATTACGTCGGAGACATCTTTCATGGTACGCATGGGGGCGACGATGTTGTAGACATCCTGCAGCCCTGAGATAAAAAGCACCGAGCAGAGGATGAGCGCCTTGACCGCCTCTTTATACCGCTTGCTGCCGTGTGAGGTGTAATACCAGGCGACGACAGGCATGCCGATGAGCCCGAAACCAGCCTTCACGGCGATCGGCCAGGCCTGCGCGGGGCTCGCGTGCTCTCCGAAGAGCGGATATACGATCAGTCCCATACCGAGCAGGCCGCTTGTCAGCGCGAGCCAGACGACGGGGTGTCCATGCCACTCCTTGTCAGTCGCCATTCGGAAGATGTCGGCTCCGATCAGGATCGCGAGCGGCGGGATGCAGGGAATGATATAGGGGATCAGCTTGGAATCCGAAAAAGAGAAGAAGAGGAAGATAACGGAAAACCAGAGCAGCAGATAGGTGACGGCGCGCTTTTCCTCCGGCGTCTTTGGCGAGCGCACAACGCTCTTTTTGCTGAAAAGCGGCGGCAGGAAGGCCGTCCAGGGAATCATCCCCGCCGGTATCATCGGGATGAAAAACCAGAAGGGTTCGTAGCGGTGGTGCATCTTCGTCGCGTAGCGGAGGAAGTGCTCCTGAATGAAGAAAAAGCGGAAAAAGTCGGGGTTGTCGCGGCAGACAAGATAGAACCACGGCACGCTCACCGCGAAAAAGAGGATTAGCCCCGGCAGATAGAGCGGTTTATAGAAAAGTTTCCACTGTCTTGTCGCGAGAATATAGAAGAATATCACCGCGCCGGGCAGCACGACGCCGATCAGCCCCTTTGTGAGCAGCGCCATCGCGGAGGCGAAATAAAAGAGCAGGTAATATTTTTTCTCCTCCTTGACATGGGCGGCGTAAAAGGAGGCGAAGACCAGGGTGAGGAAGAAAGAGAGCGGCATATCCGTGATATTTATTGTGCCGATCGCGAAATAGAGCAGCGAGGTCGCCGTCACCACCCCCGCGAGGAATCCCGCTATCCGCCCGTAGATGAAGGAGCCGAGCATCGCCGTCGTCAGCGCGCCCGCGAGTGCGCAGAGAGCCACGCCGACGCGCGCCGCGAATTCGTTCTGCCCGAAGATGTGGAAGCTCGCGGCGTTCATCCAGTAAAGGAATACCGGCTTCTCAAAATATTTTACGTAGTTCAGCATCGGCGTAATGTAATTACCGGTAGCGATCATCTCGCGCGGTATCTCCGCGTAGCGTCCCTCGTCGGGTTCCATCAGAGGATAAGAGCCAAGCGGTACTATATATAAGAGTAAAAGAGCCGCGGCGATGGCGGCAAAGAAGATATTTCTTTTAGAGATGGAGGATATCATACTGTAACCGTACCTTTCTTGGATTGTCAGGCGCATGGAGCGTCTGCCATTTTTATATCGAGATATTTTACATTCTCAACGGCTGTTTTAGTTTAACCTGGATACTATATCATAATAGGGCAGCCTAATGTTTAAGTCTTAGCGGATAATAATGCTGAAATGTAACACTAATGTAAAATATGCTCCTGAACATCACACCTTTATGGAAAACGGGAGGTTCTATTAAATAAATGAACATTCCTCCCATTGTACCTATTTTTATGAAAAGATTATATCTTACAGAGTCCAACAAAAGTCCAACAAAAAAGGGGAGGCGGCAGCCTCCCCTTCATAGCGCGTATGTGAAAAATTTTTATATTTAATATTTAAGCTTTCGGCTTTTTCACGTTCTCCTGCGCCTCTTCTACACCGCCGGTGATGCCGCGCTCCTGCGGCGTGCCGGGGATGAGGTTGTCGCAGATAGCGGCGAGAATTCCCGCGACCGCCATCGGCGTCTTAAGGACGGCCCAGATCATGCCGCCGAAGGTTGTTCCGAAGAAGCCCGTGAAAAGGGCCTGGTTCGGCTCCACCCATCCGAGGAGGCCGAGAGCCATGAGGAAGGCGAAGCCGACGATGAGCACGTTGCGCTGGCTTCCCATGTCGGCGCGCATAAGGTTCTGGATGCCGAGAGCGCCGATCGTGCCGAAGAGCGTGATGTAAGCGCCGCCGATGACCGGCGAAGGCATCGTCGCGATCAGCGCGCCGAGTTTGCCGATCAGCGAGAGAAGGATGAGTATCACTGCTCCCGCGCGCACTACGTGACGGCTCGCGACGCCGGTGAGGCCGATGAGGCCGATATTTTCAGTGTAGGAGGTGGTGCCGACCGAACCGAGCAGACCGGAGAGCGCGCAGCACATACCCTCCGCGCCGATGCCGCGGTTGATCTGTTCCGGCGTCGGGTCGTCGATGCCCGCCGCGTATGAACAGTTATGATAGTCGCCGATTGATTCGATCATGACGCAGAAGAAACCCGCGGCGATCGCGCCTATCGCAAGCCCCGAAAATTTGGGCGCGCCCCAGGGCATAAAGAGCTTATAGCGCAGCCACGGCGCGTCGTATACGCTCTGAAGGTTGATATAGGCGGGATGTCCCGCGGCGAAGACGCCGCTCAGCGAGAGCGCTAGGCAGATCAGATAGGCGATCACGATTGAGCCCAGCACGGCGAAGATGTTGAAATACTTGTTCTTGGAGACGAGGCTGAAGAAAAATACCATTGCCACGACGAGCAGCGATATCGGCCAGAAATTCGCGGCGTTAAACTGGATCGCCGTCGGCGCGAGAGAGAAGCCGATCGCCATGATCGTCGGTCCGATGACGACGGGGGTGATGATCTTTCTGATGCGTCCGATGAGCTTGCTGTAGCCGAGCAGCGAGAGGACGAGGCCGCCCGCGAAGAGCGCGCCGCCGACATACTGCATGATGACGTCCGGGCCGAGGCTCTTATAGGCGCCGATGATCGTCATTATCGGCGGGATGAAGCTGAAACTCGATCCCTGCACGATCGGCAGGCCAGAGCCGAGCTTGGGGTGTGTCTAGATGAGAGTAGCGATGCCCATGCTGAAATAGACGCAGCCGATGAAGGCGCCTATCTGCTGTGTCGTCATGCCCATTGCGGGGCCGAAAATGAGTGGGACGAGCGTCGTCGCGCCAAAGAGCGTGAGGACGTGCTGCGCGCCGGCAAGAATCAATATCGGCGTCGGCGGACGGTCGTCGATCCCGTAAACCAGTTTTTTCTTAGCCATGTTGCACCTCCGTAAAAATTTTGTTTGCAATCGGTTGCAAAATTATGCCGCAAAATATTATACGGGATTTTACGCCAAATTACCAGTGGATGTATTGGGAAGCAGGTTTGATGAATAAACTAAACGATTGAAGGACAAATTAAGTTTGATAACGCAAAACCGCGTTTTGATTGCCAGCTTATAAACGCCGATTTGTCTATTTTATGAGAGGCGATAAATAGCGGTTTATCTTCGATGAGATGAAACGGTAAATCGATGATAAACGGCGTTTTTTCTTAAAGCCTTCCTCTCTGAGGAAGGTGGATCGCCGCTGCTTTTGCGGCGAGACGGAAGGAGTGTTGCTCTGTTTGGTGCGGAAACCGCGCCATACAGAGCCCGCGGCAAAAGCCGCGGGAGAACATAAGGTCAACTCTCCCTCAGTCTCGGCGAAAAAACATCGCCGAGCCAGCTCCCTCACAGAGGGCGCCTTTAAGAGCAAAGGCAAAAGCTAAATCGCTGTTTATCTCTTTTCCCGTCCAAAGGAAATCGGCGTTTAGAAGTGCGAGTTGCTAAATAACTTTGGGCTCTGGAACCGGAGCCGTATCTTTATACGGCGATTGCAAGGCAATGTCCCCGCCACAGGGCGGGGACATTTTTAAATTATCCATATTGCCGCAGCATGCGGGTGCGCCTGCCGCAGGATACCAGAGCCCAAAGTTATGACGCAGATGGCGCGTATAAACGCCGATTTTAAATGGTGATCCTCCAGCCGGCGTAGACCTTCCAAGGTTCGGTGAATTTACCGCCCGAGGAGCGTTCCAGGCTCATGTAAATACTGTTGCGGTCGTTGAGCTTGGTGGTGAATCCAAGCCCGTACTCCCACCAGCTGTCGCCGAAGGACTCCGGTAT